>CAYQTK010000064.1:11459-19300 GCA_964420375.1 uncultured bacterium | reverse complement strand
TGTGTTTTTACTTTGCGCCTTCGCGCCTTTGCGTGAAATAAGAATCTGTTTTGGACAAGAGTGGTTGAGGATAAACCTTGTCGCCGAACAGCCGCAAGGCCACCTGCGCTATCTCCTGCCTTTGTTTTTCCAAGTGGCCTTCTTCTGCCAAGGTAGCGGAGGTCCCCATGCACTGGAGTCCATCCGATGAAAATGCTTCCCTGGCCCTCCGGACAAGCATAGCTACATCGGCTCCCTGCCGGCCCCTGTAAGTGTGAAGCTCGTCCAGCACGAGGAACCGAAGCCTTTTTGCCGTCTGGATCAAGTGCCGCTCGTCCGGGCGGGTCAGGATAAGCTCCAGGATGACGTAGTGGCTTGTCAAGCTCACACCGACGCACTAAAATCATTCTTCTTGGAGGCAAAAAAACGCTTGACAGAGCAGTAGTTGGTGAGAAGAATGTCCGACGGGTTTTCAATAATCTGTTCTTTGCGCTCCCGGGCCTCCTGGCCGGTGTACCGGGCAAAAGTGACAGGAATTTTGCCGTCCGGGTATCCGGCACATAAAAATTTTGGTTCATCCGGTTTGTTGGTACCTGAACAAAAACAGGCGCTTACCGCTTTGTCGGCTGCCGGCGGGGAGCTTGCCCTGCTCATGCTTAGCGGCTATGGTATTAATGCCGGCATGGAGGAGAGGGCAACTTATTGATTTATGCAGAAATAATGGTATGGGAGGAAGCGCTGGAGCGAATTTATGTCGCGACTGAAAGTCGCTCGCACGTATCACCGGAAGTGGCGACTAAAGTCGCTCGCACGTATCAGCGGAAATCGCGACTGAAAGTCGCTCGCACGAAGAAGATCGGTCTTGTAGCCTGGTCATAATTGGAATCGAGCCTTAATCAGTTGCTGGTGCATAATCATAAAGCGTTTGGCAATATGGGAGGGTCTATTAACAAAACATAGAGCGTCTTTCGTTCATTCATAGAGGAAGGGATAGTCTTCAGTTTTCTCGCGGGTCCACAGATAGTTCTTGGTGTCTTCAATTCTTTGAAAGCCGCATTTTTCCCAGAATCCCCTGGCGTTGTACTTGACCCCCTGGGCGATGATGGTCGAGTACCATTTCTTCAGCATGTTCACCATGTAGCGGGCCACTCCGGTTCTTTCATACTCGGTGCGCACGGTAATGAACTTGATGACTATGTTGTCTTCTCCTCTCAACACGTTAATGCGTGCCACGGTGTGTCCGTCTATCTCGGCCTCGAACCACTCCTTTTGGGTGTCCTTTTCCGGCTTGATGACCATATAGAGTCTGCTGCACAGCTCTGCGTCTTTGCATATCATTTCAGAGCTTGGCAGGAACTCGGTACACATTTTTTCGCACCCCCTCATTTCCGTGTCCTTTTACAAATGGAACTTGTTTCCGTAGATGTGGATGTTCTCCAGGCCGGGCATCTCCATAAGGTTCTGTGGCGGGTGGTTGAGATTATTATTATCAATCCAGAGCTCATCGAGGTTCTCGAGGTTCTGCAACTTTTGAGGGAGGCTTTCGAGCTGGTTGCTGCCCAGGTCGAGCCTCTCCAGCGTGAAGAGGTCTCCGATCTCGTCCGGCAGGTTTTGAATGAGGTTCTCTTTCACAAACAGCCATCTCAGGTTTTGGAGCGTTCCGATCTCTTGAGGAAGTCTTTTAATCATGTTGTGATTAAGCCACAAGTATTCGAGGTTTTTGAGTTTGCCGATCTCTGCCGGCAGTTTTCGGAGCTGGTTCCCCGAGATGTCCAGCTTTTCGAGGCTTTCCAGGTCTCCTATCTCAGCGGGCAGCGCATATATCCGGTTTCCGCTCAGGCATAGTTTTTTAAGATGTTTCAGTTTTCCGAACTGCAAAGGTAGCTCGCGCAGCAGGTTGTTGCTGGCCCAGAGTTCCTCAAGATTTTGGAGTCCCTCCAGTTTTTCCGGAAGTCTTTCGATCAGGTTATTATTGAGCATCAAAAACTTGAGGGAATGAAGACGGTCTATGGACGGGGGAAGCCTTTTTATCTGGTTGAGACGAACGTCGAGCAGCTCGAGGTTTTCAAGCCCTCCTATGCTCTCGGGCAGGTCCTTAAAGTTGCTTTTGGAGGTTTTCCCCGCCATGTGCAGGGGAGGCTTCTGATACACGGTATTGAGGACTTTGAGTTTCTTGAGGTGTTTTATTTCATCTGGAAGTCCTGTGAGGCGGTTGAACCCCGCCTCCAGGACTTCCAGTCGAGTCATGCCGCCTATTTCAGGCGGCAGGAAGGAAAGTCGGTTTCTCTCCAGCCGGAGTTCGCGGAGGTTTTCCAGCCGTGCAATCTCCGGTGGAAGGTCGAGTATGCGGTTTTTCTCCAGGTTGAGCACTTCCAGGTCTTGAAGCTCGAACACTTGGGGCGGAACACTTGTCAGTCCTTTACAGGAGAGGTCAAGGACTTTCCTCCCGTCCTGCTCGGCAATATTCTCCGATACGATTTTTTCCACGGCCTTCAACTCTTAACTTCCCGGTCAGCCTTTCCCCATGCGATTTATGGGTTGTTCCCCTCAACCTGGTTAATCTCCCACTGTTTTCACGCCGCGCGGGTGTCTATGATGGTTTCCACCATCTTTTCATAAGGCACAAGCGTATGGACCTTGCCGGTGCCCAGGTTGTACCACAGGCCGATGACCGCGGCCTCCCCTGCTTTTGCTTTGTGAGCGATAAGAGCGCTCTGGTTTACAATTTTCCGGCAGGTGTCCATCACGTTTCTTTTGGCAGCAGCGTCAATCCATTCCTCGTCCCCCATGCCGGCCTGTAGCGATGTTGCTATGACCGAGGGGATGAGACGCATGACAATGTCGTCCACATTATGGGTTTCGTACAGGGCAGGGTTTTTGGCCTTGGCGACCGCAGCTCCCAGGGCTCCGCACTTGTTGTGTCCCATGACCGCGACCACCGGGCATCCGGTATGGGCCACTGCATACTCGAACGATCCCAGTGTTGCCTGGTCGATCAGGTTGCCGGCGTTCCTGCATACAAAGAGCTCGCCGAGACCGGCGTCGAATATGTGCTCCGGCGGTGTGCGGGAGTCAGCACATGCGAGCACTGCCGCAAATGGCGCCTGTCCTCCGGTTAGTTCTTTTCTGCGCTCATCTCCTGTTCTTTGAACATGAGACAGTTGGTCCTGTACGAACCGCTCGTTTCCTTCGAACAGCTTCTCTATGGCCTCTTTAGGGTCCATTGATGGTGCGTGTGTCATCCATATCCTCCTTTGTTTTTTTGTTTTATCACATTTCCATGTTTTTGTTTGGCCGCTTTGGAGGACCCGGCACCCTTGTCAAAAGGCTGGAGTAGCCAATGGCGGGTACAGGGATGCCGGATACCTCCAAGCAAGCATTGGAACGTTCCCGAGTACGCGCAAGTAAATCAAGCAGTATCCGGAAGCCGGATTTTCCCGTTGCTTTTGTCATTAACCTCCATGCAGGCGGCCACCAGCAAAAATCCGTTTTTCCTTGCCAGGTCCGCGGGCGTCTTCCCCCTTCTGTTTTTCTTTTGCGCATCCGCTCCGCGATCCAGGAGAAACTCGACCACGTTCAGTCGTCCTTTCTTGGCCGCCCAGTGCAGGGGGGTTTCTCCGTCGCCATTTTCTTTTTCCACGGACGCGCCGCATTTTATGAGCAGCTCGACAATTTTAAGGTGTCCCTGCACTGCCGCTCGGTGGAGGGGGGTTTTTCCGAACGGTGTGGCTGCGTTAACATCAGCGTCCATCTCGAGGGTCAAAAACCTGGCCACCTCGAGGCTTCCGCCCCATGCCGCCCGGTGGAGCGCGGTTTCATGGTACTGGTCCTCTATGTCCGCCCTGCCCTCTTTCTCGGCCAATCTTTTCACTTCGTCCAGGTCGCCCCTGGCCGCGGCTTCATTCAGTTCCACCATCTTCTTTCCCGAAACGGTCAGCTCGCCGCCCTCTTTCAACTTTTTTGCGAAAGCCATTTTTGCAACTCTTCCTTGTTGCCGTTTATAAGGTACTTGGCCATGCCCACGCTTCCTCCGGATTTCAGCATGACCGCTATCAAGTGGGTCTTGTTCTGATTGATCCAGCTCGATACCAGGATGCAGTCGACGCATTCGAGGTAGATGAACTTGATGTTCGCCAGCGGATTGGGTGCGATCGTCCGTGATGATGCTTCGAGTATGGAAGTCAGGTAGATGCCTATAAGAATGGGATCGGTCTCCAGCGACAGGCAGTGGGCGGTCAAGACCTCTCCGTCCGAAGAGACGATTGCAGAGGCCTGGTAACCCAGTACCCCTTTCAGGAAGTGGAGCGGCTTGTTGTAGTTATTGGTTGCATACCACTCGGGACTTCGCTTCCAGAGGATATCTTTGCCGGATATCTCGAGGCTCTGTTTATCGTCGGGTACAAGTTCATCAAGCTCGAAGACGATCCTCTCGTCGGCGTCAAACTGCTTGTCGAGCATGTGGCTTTCTACGTTTTCAGTAGCGAGCAGCTCTTCCAGTGCGCTCCTGGTATGGAGCAGCAGGCACCTGCGCAGCACCGGCCGTTGTATAAGCCCCTTTTCTTCGAGTATGGCCCCCAGCTTCTTTTTGCCCTTGTTGTTAATGTACTCCTGCTGCGCTTCCATCACGTCCTCATCGGAGAGCAGTCCTATTCGGCTCAGGACCTCGCCCAGGGAGGTGTTCTGGTCCCTGGACACTGCCCAGGCCACATAACCGTTTTTCATGACCACGCTTCCCAGGATTTTTTGGTCGCGGGTCACCTTGATGACACCGGTCCATGCCGCGGGGACCGCCTCCTGCAGTGCCTCCCACAAGCCGTTTTTGACCGGTTTATTTTCATTGTCGCTCATGAATGCGCCTGTCTTGTTCATGACGTCTCCAGTACTTGGAGCAGGGGCTCTTTTCATATCTTCAACTCGCTTGTAAACAGCTCGCCGGATCCGGTCTTTTGTCCTCTGTCCTTATGCGGCGGCCCGTTTACTTCTCGTGCATCTCCACGACCAGGGTGGTGTCCCCTTCTTTTCCGCCTTCTGTGGGATGCAGCTCCTTGACTTTGGCTTTCTTGCCCAGGTTCTTCTCCGCCATTGCCACTGTAAGCGCGGCAAAGGGACATCCGAAGGGCTCGATGCCTTCCGACTTCAACTGTTTGGTGAGCTGGTAGAACGAGCAGCCGTGAATCTTGGCGGTTAGATCATCGCCGTTCATGGAGAACTCGATCTTGTCGCACATGCCGGTGTTGGTCATGGTTTCTCCGAGCTTGTTCTCGAGCTTCTCGATGTCGTCCACGCAGGAGAAGTCCACACCCAGCTTGCCGAGCTCGTCGAGCATGTCGGGCGCGGCTTGCCTCATGATGGCGGGCGCGCTGGAGCCGGCCAGCTTGTGGAGGGCCTTATAAAGGGCGTAAAGTATAGCCTCGACTGCTTTGACGTCTATTTTTTCGGACATGATTTTTACTCCTTTCTTTTGGTTTGGGGTTTTCTTACAGAACTCTTTCGAGTTCGCGGATGGACTTCTTGGCTGCGTGGCGGATACCGCCCAGATTGGCCTCGGAGTTGGCCACCAGTCCCAGCACCGCGTCCCTGCCCACGGGCGCGGCGATGATGGTCCCGTCATTGAACTCGGCCATGATCTCGAACAGGCCGCCCTGCTCGGTGTCTCTGCCCATGGCCTCGACGGCACCGATAGAGGTGGAAACCACCGCTCCCACGCCCTCGGCGTCCATGTCGCCCACGTGCTCGATAACGAAACCGTCACGACCGACCACCAGGCACTCGTGAACTCCGTCAGTCTGGCTCAACTCTTTGAGAATGCCGTTTGCCTTGCTTGCCATTTTTTCTTCTCCTCCCTTTTTTTGTTGTTTACGTTAATACTCATTCTTTCCATTAATCCTGCACAATCGTTTTGTACTCCCTTGCCCTATATGTGAACGCCCTTTAAAGATTTTCCGTTTTTTGACCCCGCGGCGGTCTCCGGGATCGAAAAGCCATGGCATGGGTCCGGGCCCGTCTTTTTCATGAAAGTCCTCCCATGTCTTCCATCTTCTGCAAAGCCTCCTGTAGATTGCCGTCCCGCAATGAGTCCAGCGCTTTTTGAAGGGACCTGATTTTGTCCTTGCTGTTTCCCTGCTCACGGAGGTGTTTGATCCTTTCGCCGATGGCGATCTGGAGGGCCAGCATCTGCTCCTGTTCGTTTTCGGCGTCGTTCAACATTTCTTTGAACCTGGCGGCGTGTTCGGCTTCCGCTGCTTTGGCCTCTTGTTCTTGCTGGTACTTTGACTTTTTGTTTTTTTCGACCGGCAGAGTAGGGGCGTGGTCGAGGTCTTCGGGCAGAGGTATAATTGCCCGGGTAAGCTCGATATTTATCTCCACTCCGGTCTGCTCGTGGTGGACCTTGAGCTGGTAGATGGCCGATTTCAGTCGTCTTACGTTGTCCTCGATCCTCTTGGCCAGGTACTCGAAGACCTCTTCGCTTATGGGCACGTCCTTGGCGACCCTTTTCATGATCTCGACCCGGGCGGAGATGTCCGCCATGTGGAGGCTTACAATGACCCCTCCGCCGAGGCGGGAGGTGAGCCTCTGCTCGATCCCCCGGAGCCGGGTGGGGGGCACGTCCGAGGTTATGGCCACCCTTCTGCCGGTGTTGGTCATCCGGTTGATGATGGCGAACAGCTCTCTCTGGAAGGGCTCGTTGGACTCGCACAACTGGATGTCGTCGACCAGGAGTATCTCCTTTCTGGTCAGCCAGTCGCGGAGCTCGGCGCGGAGCTGCATTCTTTCGGCCCTCTCGAACTCCGCCTGGAGGTCTGTTGCGTTGAGCATGATGATGTTATCGCCTCCGTTGGCTTTGAGGCGGTTGGCGATGGCGGAGAGCAGGTGGGTTTTCCCGAGTCCCACGTCGCTGTAGATGTAAAGCGGGTTGTATGCCGGGTTATACCTTTCCGCCATTGTCTTGGCGACCTCGACGGGGAACTCGTTTGCCTTGCACATGACGAAGCTCTCGAAGGTCATCTCCTGGTTGGGCAACACACCTACCAACAGGGGCAGGTAATTATTGGCATTGATGGAGTCCATGTTCTTTCTCCGTTCCTGCATTTATTCGCTATGACCGGCTTGCAAGCTCCTCGACGAGCCTGCCGGCGTTCATGGAAACCGCTCCCAGAGGCGATCCCTGTTCCGCTACCGTAAGCAGAAACAAGTCCTCGAAAAGGCGGTATACTGCTATTGTCCCTTGCTCATCCTCGATAAAGGCCCTGTTCAGACCGCCGCCGGTATACGCGCTGATGAGCTCGTGCACCGACTTGCGGATGGCCGCCATGTTGTCCTTGTTCTTTTCGTTCTCGTGCTCGGCAAGCCTTTTGCCGGACCCGTCGATCAGGCAGGCGTAGAGGATGAAATCCTCGTCTTTCAGCAACCTCTCCATTACCGTTCCCGCCTCACGGGATATTTTTGCTTTGTCCGCAGCCATTGTCTTTCCTTTGCGATAAAGCCCGGTTGCCGTTTCAGAGGCTTTGCTTGAGTTTCCGGGCGAGCTTGCCCGCGCTGATGGATACAGCTCCCAGGGCCGCGTTCTTTTGGGCGGCCACCACCAGCGAGCTTTTGCCGTCCAGGTTCAGCATCACTCCGATGCCGTTGTCGTCTTCGGTTATTATTCTGCTTATTCCGGGGCGGGGATGAGAGTTAAGCGCCTTTTGCAAAAGTTCGGTCAGCTTTTTTCCCCGCTCGCCGTCGTCAGCCCCGTTATTGGCTGCTGCCATGTTATTTCCCTCCGCGTCGACCACCCCGGCATGGAGCACGGCGTCTGCTGCGCTGACAAACTCTTCGAGCATGTTTTCCAGACCGGCGGGAGAGGGGGGAGCCTTTTCTGT
>CAYQTK010000064.1:0-11359 GCA_964420375.1 uncultured bacterium | reverse complement strand
CAAACTCTTCGAGCATGTTTTCCAGACCGGCGGGAGAGGGGGGAGCCTTTTCTGTATCTTTTTGCTCTTCCTTTTGACGGGGTTCGGGACCGGTTTTCTTTTCTTTTCTTTCTTCTTTTTTCTCCTCCATTTTTTTCTCGTCCCTGGTTTTAAGGGCCAGCATGACCGACCGGTGGAGGTCGGTCTCAATGGAGGTCTCCGGAGCCTCGACATTGGGCCTGAACTCGAAATCGCCTTCCGCCCAGTCCACGACCTGTTCCAGCACTTCCTGTCCTGCTTTGTCGTGCGTGGCGGCGTGGACCAGTTTTCCTTTTTCGTAATACAGGCGTGCTTCGTGTTCGGGTCCCACTACAATGAGCTCTCCCGTCCTTTTCCCCTGGTGGGGGAACTGGACCAGCTCGATTACGCCCATGTCTTCGAGAGTGCCTCTAAGAGCCATTTTCAAACTCCAAAGTCAGGTGTAGCGCGAAAAGCGGTTTTAGTGGCCCGCCCGGCTTCCGGCGCGGCAAACACATGGGCGAGGCTTTCATAGCTGAAACCTTTCGATCACCAACTGGCTTGCCTTGCGAATGGTGTCCATGACCCCTTCGCCCCGTATGGCCACCGACTCGAACACGGGGATGCCGTTGAGTCCGAGCTGTTCTTCAATAGAGCCCAGTGGTATGGGTTCTTCCACGTCCCTCTTGTTGTATTGCAGCACGATGGGGAAGGTATCGGGGTCCAGCTCGTAAGCGGCCATGTTGCTTTCCATCATGCGGTAGAGCTCGAGGTTCGCCTCGAACCTCATGGGGTCGGAGTCGGCCACGAAGATGACGCCGTCCGCACCGTCGAGGATGAGCTTTCTGCTGGCCTCGTAGTACACCTGTCCGGGCACGGTGTACATGTTGAACCTGACCTTGTATCCCGCTATCTCTCCCAGCTCGAGTGGAAAGAAATCGAAGAACAACGTCCTCTCCTCTTCGGTGTCGAGAATGATCATCTCCCCTTTCCTTTGCGGGTCGAGTGCCTTGTGGATATACATCAGGTTGGTCGTCTTGCCGCTCATGCCCGGTCCGTAGTAGACGAGCTTGAAGGTGATCTCTCTCTCCTGGTAGTTGATGAACGGCATACTGCGAAAGCCTCCTTCAGCCCTGGAAGATGCGGTCGATCAGGTTCAGGGCATACTCCTTGAACTGGGGCTCGGACACGTCCTTGGCGCTGGATATGTCCTCCCTGCTGGGCGCCAAAGCCCTGGTCAGTATCTCTCCGCACTTGCGGGCCTCGTGCCTTACCTGGCCGATACGGTTGTAGTCCTCGAACACGATGACCATCATTATCTCGTCGGTTATGAGCGATATGTGGATGTGCCGGTGCTTGCCCTGCTGGAGCAGGATGGAAAACTCGTTTTCCCCCACCATCCTGGCGACCTCGCGGGTGGCCGAGAACATGCCTGCAACCAGTGCGGCCATGGCGGTTATATTCAGGTATGAGGTGTCGCCCGCATCAGCGACTATGCTCCCCTGTTTGGTTATCAGGATGGCGGTCATGGCTCCCGAGTTCTTCACCAGCTCCGAAATGGTCTTGCGCGTTTCCGACTTGCCCTCTTCACTCATTCGATTCTCCTTTTGTGATTTCTTCTTCCCGCACGCCGGCGCTTTCGTCTTCTTCGAACTCTTCAGTAAAGATGTCCTCGTTGTCGAGTGTTTCCTCATCCCTGTTGCCGCCACCGTTGCCGGACGGGTTGTCTTTTTCATCTTTCTGGCGGGCGGCCTCCATGAGCAGATACTCTCCGCCACCGGCTATGGAGTGGTCTGCCGGCTCCTCCCAGGGATTGGTGCTGAAGCTGCCGCCTTCAAAGGCCAGCATGGCGTGAAAGGCGTCGCTTCCTTCAAGGTCATCCAGAGCGGCGTGGACCGCTTCGCCGTTTTTGAAGTAGATAAGCCCGGTCCTGCCGTCCCTGGCGTTCACCTGGAGCACGGTTTTCCTGCGGGTCAGGATGAGCAGTTGCACGTAGTCGAAAAGGTCTATCTCGTGCACGCTTCCGGAGAAGCTCTCGTTCTGGCCGGTCTCGTTTATCATCTCGACTAAAAGCTCGGGGTCCAGCGGCTTTTCCAGGTAAAGCAGGGCCCCCTTGCGGAAGCTGACTTCCTTTACGGTGGTCGAGCCGAACGCGGTGATGACGATCACTTTCATGCCCGGCCGGAACCTCCGGACCCATTCTAAAAGGGCGAAACCGTTTACTTGTGGCATCTGTACGTCAGTGACCAACACGTCGAAATCCTTGCCCTCCAAAAGCGGAATGGCTTCCGCGCCGTCTCCGCAGGTAGTTACCGTAAACCCCGCCCGGGTGAGGTGTCTTCCCACCGCCCAGCAGACATCAGGGTCGTCATCCACAAAGATTATGTTTTTTGCCTGGTTCATGTTTCCTGTTATCTCTCGGTTTCGCCTTTTGCAGTGCTCACCATGCGGGAGACCTCGTTTACTATGCCGCAGAGCCGGTCTATGTACTCGTCCGCGGTTTTGCATACTGCGTCCTCGTCGCCGGCCACCGCCCTCATGTCCGCACCCAGCGCACGGAGGCCGGACAGAAGCCCGGAGAGCCGGTTTTGCATCTTGTGAAAATCAAGACTCTTGTTCGGCGAATAAGTCCACGGCGAGTAACGGGAGGTATCGTCGTCCCTTCCCGGTGCGCTTTGTTCGGAAGGCATGCTCTCTTCACTTTCTTGATCGTCTGCCGAGCTCTTCTCTTCCACTACGGCCACCAGGTCCTTTACGTCAAAAGGCTTTTCAATAAGGCCCGCTCCTCCGCGCTTGGTGACCTCGTTTTTGAGCTTCTCGGATACCGATGCGCTGGTTATGAATACGGGCATTTTCTTGTGAGCAACGTGAAACTCGAAAAGCAGGTCAAGGCCGTTTCCGTCAGGAAGCCCCAGGTCGACAAGAACAGAATCAGGGAGAATATGCTCGATGATGTTCCTGGCCTCGAAGCACGAGCCGGCAACCAGGGTTTTCCAGGTCGGTCTTTCGATGATTATGTTTCGAGAAGTGAACATGGCCAGGCTAAGGTTGTCCTCGACAATCAATAAGATCATGGGCTATATCCTTTCAAGCGGCTTCTCGGATAAATAGCAGCAACTGTGCCGAACAAACGACTTTTCCGCTGCCGACAGAAAAATCTAAACATATCAGGGTCTTATCCGAAGAACTCGTTCGGGCTCTACAAATGCGTAAAAGGGAAGAGCCAAGTGAAATTCACACAGAAGCCCAACGGGGAAAAGTCAAACTATTTAGAATGCATTGAATAACAAGGGGTTGCGGAATTCGGCAAGGGCGCGTGAAAATCACGCAGGGGGCGTGAAAATCACGAGTTCAGGTTGAGTCTCTTTATGTAATGAGACAGGGAATCCCGGGTGATGCCCAGCAATCGGGCGGCCTCTTTTTTGGTGGGTGCGCGGCGGAGGGCCTCTTTTACCAGGACGCGGTCCACTTCGTTGCTGATATCTTTTATTCTCAGGCCGTTTTCGGGGAAGGTGACCTGGAAAAGCGGCTTTTCCGCTTTAGCTCCGATGTTTTCCGCCGACGAAGAATCCATTGATATCTCGGTTATGTTCTCCTTGTCGGGGGAGAGCATAATGGCCCTCTCGAGGGCGTTTTTAAGCTCTCGAACGTTTCCGGGCCAGGAATAGTTCTCGAGCTTTTCCATGACTGGGCCAGAGATTTCGGGGACCTTCAATAGTCCCATGTCGGAACATATCTTCTGGCACATCTCGTTGACCAGTACGGGAACGTCCTCGATCCGCTCCCGCAAAGGGGGCACTCTTATGGACACCACGTTCAACCTGTAAAACAGGTCTTCCCGGAAGGCGCCCTTTTCGACCAGCTCTTTCAAGTTGCGGTTGGTTGCTACGATCACGCGGGAGTCGACCTCGATGACCTTCTCTCCGCCCACTCTCCGCAGGGTCTGGGTATCGAGAAAAGACAGAAGCTTGGCCTGGAGGTGCAAAGGCATGTCCCCTATCTCGTCCAGGAACAGGGTGCCTTTATGGGAGAGCTCGAGCAGGCCGCGTTTTCTTCCCTTTGCTCCGGTAAACGCGCCGGGTTCGTGCCCGAAGAGTTCGGACTCGATCAAAGAGGGGCTCAACGACGCGCAGTTCACGTCGAAGAATGCTCCCTGGCCGCGGTTGGACATCTTGTGGATAAGTCCTGCCAAATAGTTTTTTCCCACCCCGCTTTCGCCGGTAAGCAGCACGTTTCCCTGTCCGGCAGCCACTTGTGTGCAGACCTCGAGAGTTTTTCTCATGGCAGTGCTGGGATATGGGGGAACCTCGAAGTCCTCGGAAAGGTGCAGGCACTTGGAACGGAGGCGGTTGACTTCCTCTTTGAGGGTGTTTTCGTGGATGGCGTTTCTGACCAGGTTTATCATGTCGTTGGAGTCGAAGGGCTTTGCCAGGTAATCGAACGCGCCCAGCTTGATGCTCTCGATGGCCGACTTGATGGTCCCGAACGCAGTCATCATTATAAACTGGGTCTTGGGGTATGTCTCCCGGAACTCCTTCATGAGCTCCACGCCATTGGCGTCGGGAAGCTTGATGTCCATGAGGACCACGTCCGGAAACAGCCTGTCCATGTCCTTCCTGGCGCGCGCACCGGTATGAGCCATCGCGACCTCGAACCCCTCGTTGGATATGAGCCGCTCCAGGAAATTGGCCAGCTCTTCATTGTCGTCAATTATGAGAACGGTTGCCTGCATTTACTCCCCCGGCTTGAAAAAAACAACTCAGGTTGTTCGCCTGGAACACCTTACATTCCAGGCATTTTTCAGGGTAGCGGAGGCCCTCCAGCCTAGCCTCCTCCATCTTGTAGGTCCAGCAGAAAGCCATGTTACCACACTCTTTGATCTCGCAGAACTCGCATTCTTCCGGATCGCAAACGCCGAGTTCATAGCACATGGTCCTTTCTCCCGCGGGAATACAGATTACAAAAGAGGTTCCCTCCCCTTCCCGGGTATGCAAGGTCATGACTCCGCCGTGGAACTCGACTATCTCGCGGGCCACTGCCAGTCCCAGCCCGGTTCCGGACTCCTTGGTGGTGAAGAAAGCACTGAAGATGGAGTTAAGTTTATCCCGGGGAATGCCGGGTCCGTCATCAGTGACCCGGATGGCTGCGACCTCGCCGGCGTAGCCGGGGAAGAGCTCTTGTATCTCCGGCTTTTCGAGCAAGCCGGCCGAGACCTTTATGCGTCCCTGGAACTCGATGGCGTCAATGGCATTGTTGATCAGGTTTCCGAGCACTCTGGTAAAAGCCCTTTTATCGAGCAGGGCGATGATATCCTCTTCCGGCGGCTTCACTTCCAGCTCAATGGTTTTTTTCCTGGCCAGGCTGTAAAACAAGTCGCAGGTATCCGTAAGCATGGAGTCGAGATGCACCAGCTCGGGTGAAATAACGTCGGAACGCGCCGCGTCCAGGAGCCTGGTCACCAGCCTGGAGACCTCGTGAACTTCGTTTAGAACGGTCTGGAGCACCATGTTGTCCTCGGAGCGGAGGTATACTTGTGACTCGAGCAGTTGCAGTCCCGCGGTTATGGACGCCAGGGGATTTTTGATCTCGTGGCTCAGCTTGGCTGCGAGCTCTCCCACCTGGGCGAGCTGTTCCGCCCGGCGTCTGCGCTCCTCTGCCTGGTGGAGGGGCCCGATATCACGGAAAAGGGTGATGAGGCCCTTGCCGTCGGAAAAGTCTACCTCTACGTTGGAGAAGCCGAGAAGCATGTCCTTTCCTCCGGGCGTGCGGACCTCGAGCCGGTTCTGAGAACCGAGGTATTTCCTGGAGAGCAAGGGTTCAAGCCGGGGATAGGAACCCGCCAGGTTCCTGCCGATGATGTCCCGGGGAAGGCCGAGCAGGGTTATTGCCTGGGAGTTGGCCATCATCACGTTTCCTTGCGGGTCGGTCATGATCATTCCGCTGGCCACGTTCTCGAAGATGAGCCGGAATATCTGCTCCGACTCGGCAATGGCGTCCTTGTCTTTTCTGCGCTCGGTATAGGCTTCGATCATCTTGATGGCGGTCTCGAGCAGCCGGATGTCGTCCTGGTCCCAGCTCCGCTGTCGCACGGTGTCGTCGAAGCCGATAAAACCTTTCCACTCGCCCTCGATGAAAACCGGCAGCACCAGTATGGAGAGGATATCCTGGGGATCAAGCACTCCTCTTTCCTCTTCCGGAAAGGACGACACCTTTCCCATGATGGGCCTTCCCTGAGACAGCTCTTGCCTCCATCTTTCAAAGTTGTCCTTGTAGAGGAAACGCTGGAGCTGGGGATTGTTGATGTGGGGCACAACGCCCGGCGCGCAGACCTCCCTGGTCTGGCGCATACATAACCCGTCTTCGGGGTCCTCGAAGTTCTCAAAGCTGTAGACCCTGCTCGCTCCCGAGGCCTCGAGCAGATTGACCATGACGTCGTAAACCGGGTCTTCGCTGCCTTCCCTTCCCAAAAGCGCCGCAGACGAGCTGCAAAGGGCCTGCTCGTACTTGAGCCTTATGCGAAGCGCCCGCTCCACGTTCTTGAGCTCGGTTATGTCCTCGATGCATACCAGTACCATCTCGGTGCCGGTTATCTCCAGGTTAGTGGTAGACACCAGGAAGTTGCGAACAGAGGATTCATCTCCGAACATAAGCGGCAGTGAGGCCTCGATCCGCTGGTGGTCCCTGCCGGTCTCAAAGGTGTCCATTACCGTTCTCCGCACGATGCACTCCCGGCAATGAGGACCGAACCCGCATCCGTCGGGATGGTCCATGGAGTGGAGACAGCGGAGGGCCTCCCCCCCGCGCAAGCCTATCATCTCTTCCGGCGAGCGCTGCATCATCCGGTATACATGCCCGTTAATCTTAAGGATCCTCCTTTCCCGGTCGACCAGCATCATAAGGAGGGGGGCATTATGCAGGATAGCGGAAAGCTCGGCTTTGCTCTGTTTTAGGTCTTGTTCGATCCGTTTTCTGGAGGTGATATCAGTGGCCACACCGAGAAGGTGCATTTTGCCCGACCAAAACAGGGGGCTTAGACTCATATCTACTATGACCTCGGAGCCGTCTTTGCGGGAGACTAATTCACAGCGGGAACGGCTGCCGTTAAAGGCCTTGACAAAGGTCTCCGCAACCTCCCGGTGATACTCGGGAGGCACGGTGGACCCTGCGCGCTTGCCCCGGTATTCCTCGGGGTCAAGGTTAAATATACTTCCCCATGCCTGATTCAACAACACGTAACGGGCCTCTGCGTCAAGCACGAATATGCCCTCTGAAGCCGAGTTTATGACCTCTTCCATGAACTCCCGCTGCTCCTCCACCTGGCTTTCCGCCTGCTTGCGGCCGGTTATGTCATGCATAACGTGTACCACGCCGGTCATTTTACCGTCCTCGGCTAATATGGGGTCGGTGGAAACAATGTAATCCCCCCCGAGATACGGCTCATGGATTTCTTCCTGGTGGTGCTTTAAATCGCGGATGGTCTTGAGATGGGGACAGAAATCGGGAGGATAGTCAGTGCCGTGTAATGCCCGGTAGCATTTCAAGCCTATGGATTGTTTGGGTGTGAGACCCAGAAGTCGGGCGCCTGCTTGATTTATGCGGCTGATGTTAAAATGATTATCCAGCAGCATGACCGAGTCGGGAATTGCGTCCATGGTCTTTCTCCATTCCTCCGCGGATTTTTTGAGGGCCTGATCGGCGTGCTTTCGATCGGAGATGTCACGGCAGGTTCCGAAGTATCCCGCGAACTCATTGTTTTCATCATATACCGGAGTGCCGAAGGTCTCGAACCATACCGGGCTGCCGTCCTTGTGAATGAGCACGTCCTCCAATTCGATTATCCGCTCTCTTTGCGAGACGATCTTTTCAAATATGCTCGAGACCCGCTCCACTTCCCCGGGCTCCATGAAGTCGAACGGAGTTTTTCCCCGTATCTCCTCCGGCTCATAGCCCATGATGTGGGTCACGTTGGGACTTACATATGTATATCTGCCTTCCGCGTCCACCTGCCAGACCCAATCGACGGAGTTGTTGAGGAAAGTCCACAGCTTGCGCTCGTTCTCCTCCAAGGCGCGCTCCGCCTTTTTCCGGTCGGTTATGTCCTGGCCGAACTCGATGAGTGCCTTGACTATGCCATCGTCGTCAAACACCGGGTATGCCCTTATATAATAGATTCTTCCGTCCGGGGTGGCTTTTTCCGCCTCCTGCGGCTCTCCGGTATCCCTTGCCTTTATCAGCGGACATCCTAAGCAAGGTTCGTTCCGACCGTGCCAGATTTCGTAACAATATCTGCCGGCGAGGTCTTCGGCGTCCCTGCCCACTGACTCGCCTGCGGCGCGGTTGGCCCAGATAATGTTGAGATCAGTCGAGTGATACGCGAACATCTCCGAAGCGCTGTTCAGGATCAGTGACTTCTCGTACTCCGACTTTCTTACTGCGGTCTCTGCTGCAAGCCTCTCCGATATGTCCCGGGTTATGCCCAGGAGACCCGCGGGATTATTATTATCATCCAGCAATATCCTGCCGGTGACCTCGACCGGTACGGCATGTCCCTCCCGGTGGATATACTCCAGCAGAACGCAGACCGGCTCTTCCGCTTCGGCGGGGTCCTTTCTCACTTTTTCGAACAGTTTCGAGAACTCCTTTGATGCTTTTTTCCAGGAGTCGGATGTCATGTAGTCGCGGGGATGGACTTTTGCCGCTTCTTCGGTTGAGTATCCGGAGAGCCTCTCGACAGCAGGGCTTATGTAGGTGGTGTTCATCTCGAGGTCCGTGGTCCAGATGATGTCGGAAGCGTTCTCCGCTAAAAGCCTGAACTTCTCCTCGCTTTCCAAAAGGGCGAGCTCCGCCTCCTTCCTTTCGGTCACGTCCAGGAAGGTACCCACAAACTGTTTTACCCTGCCTTCGCTGTTACGTTCGAAAACCGTGTCCCGGGAAAGACACCATCGCCACCTGCCGTCAGCGGTCCGGAAACGATACTCGACCTCGACGACTTTGCCGTCTTCAGCTTCGGCCAGCCTCTCCATGTGCCGGGCTACCGTCCATTGGTCATCGGGATGGAACAGGTTGAAAAAATCCTCGTCCGACATGGCATCCAGGCTTTCCTTGGTGTGGCCCGTCAGCCTGGTGTAGTTGGGGTTTATGTAGATGTTCTTCCCCGCTTCAAGGTCGTACACGTAAACCCCGTTCAAGGAAGCTTCGAGTATCCTGCTTAAAAAACGCTCCCTTTCCGCCAGGGTTTCGCGGGCTTTTCTCTGCTCGGTCACGTCCTGGGCGTATACGGCGAGCCGGGTGGCGTTGCCTTGAGAGTCAATGATCGGCTGGATGGAATGCTCCTGGATAATACCGTCCCGCTCATCCTCGAAACGGGCGGGATCACCGCTACTGATGACCTGCTCGACAATGGCCTTCCTGGCTTGGGCCAGCTTTTCCGGTATAAGCGCAAGCACGTTTTTATTGATGAGTTCTTCTTTGCTGTATCCCAGGCCCTCGGCAAAGGCGTGGTTGGCGGAGAGGATGTTAAAGTCGGTATCCATCAGGAACATCTTTTCCGTGGTGGCGTTAAGAAGGGCCCGGGCGGTCTCTTCACTCTGCCGGAGTGCCTCTTGCGCCTTTTTGCTTTCGGTCACGTCGTGAAAGATGCAGTGCGTCCGGGAAGGCTTGCCGGTTTCGTCATAGGTGATCCTGCCGTCAATGGACACGGTTATCACCCGCCCATCTTTGCACACTAATTCCCGCTCCACCTGGTGTACTTCTCCGTCGCGCAGAAAACACTTGAACCCCGTGTTGTAATCCTCCCTCGACTCCTCGGTCATGAAGTCCCCGAAGTTCCTGCCCAGGACCTCTTTTTTTTCATAGCCCAGCAGCCGAGTCCATTGCCTGTTTATCTCCAGGAAATCGCCGTTTTTGTCCAATGACTGATATGCCAGGGGGGCGTCTTCGTATAGAAGCCGGAACTTGCCCTCGCTTGCCCGCAAAGCCTCGTGTGGAAAGGCTTCCCCTGTCACGTCTTGAGGGGCAGAAGCTGAAGGCTGGAGCGCGACATCCGTTTTTTGCTTCATGAAGTAATCGGCTACGTCGTTTCGACAAACAATGCCCAGAAAGCCACCGTCGTTGGAGAGGAGGGGAAGAATGCCGTTTTTCTCCCTTTGAATGAGCTTCCACGCCTCCATGAGGTCGTGGGTCCCGGTTCGGAGAGGCGTTACCTTTGTTACCGGGCAGTCCATCAAAAGCCGATTGGGGTGGCTTGCCGCAAGGTCAGACGAGGATATCACGCCTTTGACGTCGTCCCTGTCCATGACTGCTACGCCGGGGAGGTTTTCTTTTGCCAGGAGCTCAGAGGCGGACATGACGCTGCTTTCATAGGACACGCAGACCTCTCCTGTCCTGGCAAGCTCTTGCAGTTCCATCATTTTTTTATCTCCACTATCCGGTCTTTTACTATCTCGTAATCCATGTCCACGTTCAGAATATCGGTCTCCGCCATCATGGTTTGCACCTCTTCCAGGATAATACGGACCAGCTCATCCGCACCCACCATGCGGGCAAGGCTCTGCTTTACCACGATAGCTTCTACCACGTCGTCGTCCACCTCGAAAAGCTCAAAAATGCCGGGAGATACGGAGTCCAGCATCCGCATGGTGGCATTTTTGCCGATGGGGGCCCTCTTGCCGATGACCAGGATGGCGTGACACGGAGGGATACAAAACTCTGAGAAGCGAAGCTGGAACCTAAGCCATTTTTTGGGTGTCTGGGTTTCCATAAAAAAATCCTCCCCTTGCTTTAAGCGATTAGCTTTAGGACTTTTCAATTGTCGCCCGATGAGAATGCCCTGTCTTTAGAGCCTCTTGCAAAAAGCCTGACTGTCGAGGCTTTAGATGGTGGGAGCGAGCTCCCTGTCTGCCGTGTCCGGCACAGGCAGCTCGCGATCATCGAGACCTGCCTGCCTGTGCGTGTCCGCACGCAGACAGGAAGGTGTCCCCCGCCTTCTCTTTACTCTTTTTGCAAGAGGCCTTTTAAAAAAACAGTATTGTATGCAATGCTTTACTGCTTTCTTGCTGTCTTTGAAAATTGCTCCAGTGCTTAATATATCATTAAGGTTATAGATTGCCAGTAATCTCGAGCAAAAATTATGCTGATTCATAAAGGATGCTCATGTAAAAAGTCCGAAATCGGCCTTTTTAGGTCTCGCAACTAGTACACCGACACACAAATATTGACGGATCGTAGGCCCGACAACCCTGTCGGGGCAGTGTGAAAAGAGTGTCACGTTCACCATAATTAACATCTGTCATTTTACATGTGTCGGTGCACTAGTGCTTTGTCACTCGAAAAAAGGGGAACGGGCCCAATGAAGATCGCGGCT
>CAYQTK010000063.1:0-19644 GCA_964420375.1 uncultured bacterium | reverse complement strand
GTGATTGGTTGAAATTAATCAACCCGACATTAGCTGGCGGTCAAGGCACTAGTGCTCTCCTTTACTTCAGGCGGGTTCTCGATTATTTTAAAAATTATGGGCAACATCCTGGGAATCGAGACGTCCTGCGACGAGACCGCGGTCTGCGTGCTCAGCGACGACGAAGTTCTCTCCGACATTGTGGCCGGGCAGGACGACATCCACGGCCGCTACGGCGGAGTTGTTCCGGAGCTTGCTTCGCGGGCGCATCTCGAGCGGCTGGGTCCCATGATCGAGCAGTCGCTTTCCGAGTCCGGTCTGGGTATCAAAGATATCGACGCAGTGGCTGTTACCGCGGGTCCGGGGCTGGTGGTCTGCTTGCTGGTTGGCCTGGTGACCGCCAAGGGCATCTGCCTGGGGCGGGACATCCCGCTGGCGGGCGTAAACCACCTCGACGGCCATCTGTGGGCGGTCTTCATGGACCGGGATGAGCCGGACCCCCGCTTCCCCTACATGGGCCTGGTGGTTTCCGGCGGGCACAGCTCCTTGTACCTGGTGGAGGCTCCCGGCGTTTACCGGCAGTTGGGCCAGACCCTGGACGACGCCGCGGGCGAAGCTTTCGACAAGTGCGCCAAGGTGCTGGGGCTTCCCTATCCCGGCGGCAGGGAGATCGAGAACCTGGCCCGCGAAGGCGACGAGACGGCCATAGCTTTTCCAAGGCCGCTCCTGGACCGGCAGGACTACAACTTCAGCTTTTCCGGTCTCAAGACCGCGGTTATCCATTACTTGGCCAAGTCAGGGGAAGATGAGGCTGATAAGCCGGACATTGCCGCATCCTTCCAGGCCGCGGCTGTCGAGGTCCTGGTAAAGAAGACCCTGCGCGCGGCCGTGGAGTATAAGGTCAACGATATAGTTGTTGCGGGAGGTGTTGCCGCCAACCAACGCCTGCGGGAAGCTTTCTACCAGGCGGGCAGTGACGCCGGCGTCAACGTGAAGTTCCCCTCTTTGCGGCTTTGTACGGACAACGCCGTGATGATCGCGGGCGCGGGTAAGCGCGTTCTGTCTTCGGGCACACAACACGGCCTCGACCTCCCGCCGCGGGCGGTCTGGCCGATCTAGTGCTTTGTCACTCGAAAAAAGGGGAACAGGGCCGACGAAAATCGCGGTATCAGCCGCTCGCACGATTCTCTTCTATTCCCCGAAAAGCATTTAACAGAGCACTAGAGTCTTATATAGGGAGTATTTAATGTCGAAAGCCGTTGCCGACGCTTCTTCGACTTCGCCGGGCTCCAAAGGGATACGGGGTTACCTCGATGAGTACTACCGGAACCTGATGAATATCCCCGGCAAGGAGAATGATATTGCCACAGGTTTTGCCATCGGCATCCTGATAAGCTTTTCCCCTTGGATCGGTCTTCATTTGATCCTTGTTTTCCTGTTGACCAAGCTCTTTCGAAAGAGCTTTGGCGCGGGAGCGCTGGCTTCGCTGGTGTTCAATCCTTTGACCGCGCCCTTTTTGCTGACCATCGAGTACCGCACGGGGAGGCTGGTAATGGGCATGTTTACAGAGCCGGTTCCGCGGCTCACGAAGATAAGCATTGCCGATTTCTCTGTCCTTTGGGAGAACATTGTGCAGGTTTTCTACCCTCTTTTCATTGGCGGGCTGGTGCTGGGTGTTCCTGCTTCCATACTCAGCTTTTTCCTGGTTCAACGTGCCTTGCGCGTCTACCGGAATCGGGTTTACGGCAAGGTCTCCGACAGGCTCAAAGCCCGGCAGAAAAAGAGGAAAGTCGCTAAGGACCAGTGATGAAGACGACCAGGCAGATACTCAAGGAGTACGGTTACAGGTCGAGGAAAAGCCGCGGGCAGAACTTCCTGGTCAATGAGAGTATCTTGCAGAGGATAGCAGACGCCGCGGAAATAAGGAGCGCCGACACGGTGGTGGAGATCGGTCCGGGTCCGGGCAACCTTACCCGGCGGCTGGTTTCCAGGGCGGGCCAGGTAATAGCCATCGAGTCGGAGGCCGAGCTATGCTCCATACTTAAGGCGGAGCTTGGCGCGGACAACCTTGCGGTCCGGCACGCCGACGTTCTGGATGTCGATTTAAAAGAACTCTTCGAGCGCTACGGCAAACTTAAGATCATAGCCAACCTTCCTTACAACATCAGCACGCCCGTGCTTTTCAAGATGCTTGAGGGGTGGGGAACGTGGAGCGAGGCGTTGCTTCTGGTGCAGTTGGAGGTTGCCCGCCGCATAGCTGCGCAGCCCGGCAGCAAGGCTTACGGCGTACTCGCTGCGCGGACAGCGCTCGTCGCGGACAGCGAAATCCTTTTTAAGGTCCCCCCAGAGTCTTTTCGGCCCCGGCCGCGGGTAAACTCGGCTTTCATCCGACTGCGGACGCTGGATCATCCGCGGACCGGCATAGACCCCGATATCTACCGGCGCACCGTGCGGGCCGCATTCAGCAGGAAAAGGAAGACCGTTCTGAACAGCCTTGCCGGGAGCGGGGAGTTTTCAAAAAGAGCTGCAAGCCGGGCGCTTGAGCGAGCGGGCATTGATCCGGGCAGGCGCGCGGAGACCCTTGCCGTGGAGGAGTTCTCCCGGCTCGGTAATGCTTTGATAAAAGAGGAGGATTGATTTGCCCGAGCTTCCCGAAGTAGAGACGATCCGTCGCTGCCTGGAGGATGACATAAAAGGCGAGACCATCGAAGACGTATGGATAAAACGCGGCTCGCGTCTTTTTCGGGACACTGTGGGGGACGCTGCCTTAAAGCGGGCCCTTTCCGGGAGGAAGATCACCCGGCTTGACCGGAGGGGCAAGTACCTGGTCATGGGGCTGGATTCCGGGAGCGCTCTGGTGGTCCACCTGGGCATGAGCGGCGGACTGTATCTTATTGAGAAGGAGAACTCCGTTCCGGATCACACTCACTTGAAGCTGGAGTTTTCTAAAAAGAACCTTGTCATGGTTGATCCACGCACCTTCGGAAGGGTCCTCTTTAGCAAAGCTGGCGAGGTTGACTCGAATGTAGTATTATCTGCTTTGGCTCCGGACCCGTTTAAAGGTTCTTTTACCGCGGTGAGGCTTCGGGAGTCGCTTTCCGGCAGAAAGCTTCCCTTAAAGGCCGCCCTTCTCGATCAGCGGACCGCGGTTTCGGGCCTGGGCAACATTTACGCTGACGAGTGCTGCTTCCGTGCGGGAGTACATCCGGAACGTCCGGCAGGAAGTCTCAGCGCAACAGAAGCAGAGAAGCTGCACGATTCCATAAAGAAAGTTTTGGCGGAAGCCATAGAATGCAAGGGCACGACCATCCGCGATTACCAATGGTCGGAAGGCCGTTCCGGTGAGTTCGAATCCCGGCTCAGGGTATACGGCCGGGAAGGAGAAGAGTGCCGCACCTGCGGCGGGCGGATCAGTAAATCGAGGATCAGGGAGAGGAGCACTTATTACTGCCCCCGCTGCCAGAAATGAGGTGACGGGGTTGGTGGAGAAAGAGCATGAAGCTTGCCCGTATTCCCGGCAAACGGTTGAACAAATGCAGCCACTTACTCGCGGGGCTTATCATATGCTCTCTGTCCCTGCTGCAGGCCCATGCCTCATCCGAGGTTTCAAGGTACGGCGAGCACGTTAACGCAAGCTTTCGCTCTCTGGAGCGCTCTGCGCTGGGCAGGCTTCAAAACAATGTCGCGGGATTCAACGGCGCTCCCCTTCAGCCTGACCGCCGGCTGGTGTTGATAGCCAGGGAGCTTGCCCGAAGTATCGCTTCCGATCTCGCCGGAAACCGGAACGTCCTCTCCTCCTCACTGCCGGGCAAATTAAAGCTTAAGTATGGAGTTTACGAGAACAACAGCAAGATGCGCGTTTTTCTATACTCGACGGATGACGACCTTTTTTCGCAGCTTTCGCTGCGCTACGGCGGGAAGCGGATTCGAAGCACCCACGTGGGAGTTGGAGTATATAGTCCGGAAGGCCCCCGGCCGGGGGCCGCGGTGGTGATCTTTATGGACAAGCGTGCGGACCTCTCGACTTTTCCAAAAGAGGTCAGGGTTTCTTCTTCCCATGTATTAAAAGGCAGCCTGGTTTACTCTTCGCTTGGTCTTGCCCCCGTGGTCCTGGTAACCTATCCTTCGGGCGAGACCGCCTGGCTTAAGAACGTGCGTGTGCAGGGAGATTACTTCTCTTCCGAGATAGTCTTCGACCATGGTCCGGGCACCTATTGGATCGAGGTTGTAGCGCGGAACGACAGGCGCTCGAAGGTATGCGCTCTTCTCAAGGTGGAGGCCTCGGGCTACGGCCTTTCCACGGGCTTGCGCACTGCGTCTGCCGCCGGCTCGGGGACCTCCGTCTCAAGTGAGTTCACACTTTTCGAGGCTGATGATATTAGCGAGGACTTCGCCACGGAGAGAAAGGCGGAGGAGGCGGTTTTAAAGATGATAAACCGTGTCCGGAAGAGTGAAGGCCTTGCTTCGGTAAAGGTCCATTCCGGTCTTATGGCCATGGCCCGTGACCACAGCCGGGACATGAAAGAGCACGGCTACTCTGCGCATTACTCTCCGCTGCGGGGGTCGGTAAAAAGCCGGAGCAGACTGGCCGGACTTTCCGGTTATAAGATCAAGGAGAACATAGCGCTGTCCAGCAGCCTGGTGCGGGCTATGAACAGCCTTTTACAAAGCCCTGTCCATCGCAGGAACATCCTGGACCCCGAGGTCAACCGTGCGGGAGTGGGAGTGGCTTTTGACGACTCTTCAGGCACGCGTCATTATTACATCACCCAGGAGTTCGCCCGGATGTAATCACGAGGTCTTTTCCATCCTCCCGGTAATGGGGGCCTGATACGCCCTTCCTTTCACGTCGAAAACCCGGATGTCGGAATACAGTTCCAGGAGGCTTTCGTCAATCGAACAGTAAAAGCTCATGGTCTGGTCGGGTCCCAACGGATGGATGCCGTAAGGATAGAGGTTTTCGAGCCGCTGGACGCCGGCCTCGCCGGAGAGCTCGATCTCGCTTCTGATGTGTTCCATGTCGCGGCCGGCGTTGTGAACGTGTATCTCCAGGTTCATGTCCATTAAGTTTACGCACTTCCATCCCAGCACTTCTTCGCAGCTCGAGTTTTGAATCACTTTCACCATCAGAGGGCAAGGCATGGGTTACGCTCCGGGAAATAATTTAAAGGTACTTACAAAGACGGCCCGCCCCGGCGGACGCTGCGGCAATCTCCGCCGGGGCGGAAGCCTTTTTTGATTACTGTGCTCCGTCCACCAGGGTGTTCACCACTGTGGGGTCGGCCAGGGTGGTGGTGTCTCCCATGTCCTTGGTCTCGCCCGCGGCAATCTTCTTCAGGATGCGGCGCATGATCTTTCCGGACCTGGTCTTGGGCAGGGCCTCAGCGTACTGGACTTTATCAGGCGTGGCAATGGGCCCGATCTCTTTTCTGACGTGCTTTACCAGCTCCTTTTTCAAGTCCTCGGTCTCTTCCTGTCCGGACTTGAGCATGACAAAAGCATAGATGCCCTGTCCCTTGACGTCGTGGGGCATTCCCACCACCGCTGCTTCCGCTACCGCGGGATGGGACACCAGCGCGGACTCGATCTCCGCGGTGCCCATCCTGTGACCGGACACGTTGATAACGTCGTCCAGGCGTCCCATCAGCCAGAAGTATCCGTCGTCGTCCACCCGGGCGCCGTCTCCGGTGGCGTACCTTCCGGGGAACTTGCTCCAATAGGTCTCGATAAAGCGAGGATGGTTCCCGTAGACGGTCCTCATCAGTCCCGGCCAGGGTTTCATCATCACCAGGTATCCTCCCTCGTTGGTCTCGCACGGTGTGCCGTCGTCGCGGAGGATCTTGCACTCGACGCCGAAGAAGGGCTTGCACGCGCTTCCGGGCTTGATGTCCATTGCTCCGGGCATGGGGGTGATAAGGAACCCGCCGGTCTCGGTCTGCCAGTAGGTGTCCACGATAGGACATCTTGATTTGCCCACCTTCTCGTAGTACCACATCCATGCTTCGGGGTTGATGGGCTCTCCCACGCTGCCGATGATTTTGAGGCTGGAGAGATCATACTGCTCAACCCATTTGTCGCCTTCCCTCATCAGCGCCCTGATGGCAGTGGGAGCGGTGTAAAACTGGTTTACCCGGTACTTGTCCACTATGTTCCAGAACCTTCCCGGATCGGGGTAATTGGGCACTCCCTCGAACATGACCGAGGTCGAGCCGTTTGCCAGCGGACCGTAAACGATGTAGCTGTGTCCGGTGACCCATCCGATGTCCGCGGTGCACCAGAAGGTGTCCTCGTCCTTGATGTTAAAGGTCCACTTATGGGTGACTGCCACGTACAACAGGTATCCGGCGGTGGTATGGAGCACCCCCTTGGGCTTGCCGGTCGAGCCCGAGGTATAAAGAATGAACAAGGGGTCTTCAGCGTCGAGCTTTTCCGGCTCGCAAAAGCCCTGCACGTCCTCCGCGGACATCTCCTCGTGCCACCACACGTCGCGGCCTTCCTTCATGGGAACGTCCTGGCCGGCGCGGTTGACCACTATCTGGGTCTGTATTGACTCAGCCTCTTCCAGGGCGGCGTCCGCGTTGGCTTTCAGCGGAACAACCTTGGAGCCGCGATAGCTGGCGTCCGAGGTTACCAGTACCTTGGCCTCGCAGTCCTGGATGCGGTCGCGCAGAGAGTCAGAGGAGAACCCGCCGAAGACCACGCTGTGGACCGCGCCGATGCGGGCGCAGGCCAGCATGGTGACGGGCAGTTCAGGGATCATGGGCAGGTAGATGGCCACCCGGTCGCCTTTTTGCACGCCTTTTTTCTTCAATACGTTGGCAAACCGGTTGACCTCCCGGTACAGGTCATGGTAAGTCAAAGTCTTGTCCACGCCCGGCTCGTCACCTTCCCATATCAGGGCCGCCTTGTTCTTGCGCCAGGTCTTCACGTGCCGGTCCAGGCAGTTAACTGACACATTGAGACTGCCGCCTTTAAACCAGGAAAAGCGGACCTCGTCCTTGTCCTCCCACTCGAACACCTTGTCCCATTTCTTGTCCCACGTCAGAAACTCGTCAGCCACTCGGCCCCAAAAGCCTTCCGGGTCATCCAGCGACTCCTTGTACATGGTCTCGTACTTCTCCAGGGAGTCTATGTAAGAGTCTTTCCTGACATCTTCCGGAACCTCGAAGACCCGCTCCTCGATGGCTACGGAGAATATCTCCTGTTTCTCCTCGTCTGCCATGGTTTGTTCCTCCTTTTTAGTACTGCTTAAATTTTTCCACCTTTGACTACTACTGATCAGTTATTTTATCATCAGCCGGCGGGTTTGGAAACCTTGAAAAACCCTGCGGGCAAAGATAGGCAAGAAAGCATTCCAACCGGCCTGTCGGAACAGAAAGAGGAGGGAGAACAAATGAGCAAGGTCGAGCTTGCGGACGTGAAGAGTCTTTGGGATTACTCGGGCAAGGAGGTGGGGGTCAGCGACTGGCACGAGGTCCGGCAGGAAGACGTGGACCTTTTCGCCCGCGCCACCGGAGATCACCAGTGGATCCACATTGACCCGGAACGCGCGAAAAAGGATTCGCCTTACGGCCGGACCATTGCCCACGGGTACTTCACCCTGGGCCTGGCCCCGCTTCTTCGTGCGGAGGTTTTGGACATCCGCGACAAGAAGATGACGGTAAACTACGGGCTGGACAAGGTCCGGTTCCCCGCTCCCCTGCCGGTGGGCGAGAGCGTGAGAATGAGGTGTGCCCTTGACAGTGTAGAAGAGATAAAAGGCGGCTTACAGACGTGGTGGACGCTTACCTTCGAGGTCACCAACCAGGAAAAGCCGGCGTGCGTTGCAAAGGCCATCTACCGCTACCTGGAGAGCTGAAGCACTAGTAGCGGATCACGTTAAAGTCTATAAGTTGCGTGCGAGCCAGTTAAATCGCGACTAAAGTCGCTCGCACAAAAGCACTGTTTTTTTATAAGCGACAAAAACCACTTGACAGAGCACTAGAGGAACTCGCTGAAGCGCTCGGCGAGCTGCTCGGCGGACAAAAAGTCCCGCCATTCCGAGACCTCGCTTATGACCTCGAGCACCCGCGCGTTAACAGGGGCCTCCATTCCATTCTCCCGGGCGAGCCTTACTATCTCGCCGTTTATGTACTCCGTCTCCACCGGCCTGCCCCGCTTGATGCTCTGCAATGTCGAACTCTCCTGGGTCTCGGACTTCAAAACCGGCTTTAAAAGCAGCGCCGAGATGGGAAGGGGAAGCTTGATTGCTCCCCTAAGGAGCGGCGCCGGCATTCCCGGCAGAGAAGCCGGCCGGCCTCCCGCCTTTTCGATGACCTGCAAAGCCTCCTTTAATATAAGTGCTGCTAGCTTGCGCATGCGGGGGTCTTTCGCGCACTCGGCGAGCGGCCTGCCGGTCATGGCGTCAACAGAGTTTCCCATCACGTTCAAAAGAAGCTTGGTGTAGCGCGCGTCCCTGATGTCCTTTGTCACCAATGTCTTCATGGCTTTCGACAGTGTTTGTGCCGCTTCTTCTGCTTTTTCATGCCGGTTGTAAGGACTTCCTATTACCAGCGCCCCTTCCTTGGTATAGCTTATTTTTCCGGCTTCAAGGTATGAGGCGCTGAAGAAGACCACGCAGCCGATCACCCTGTCCTCTCCAAGCACCGACGCAGCCTCTTCGTCGCCCCGCAGGCCGTTCTGCATTGCCACAACCGGGCTCCGGCCGGTTTTTTCGCGTATCTCAAGACATGCCTCGCGGACGTCCTGGCTCTTTACCGAGAGCAAAACAAGGGAGGGCTCGAACTCGAGTTTTTCCGCGGCCTCGATGTCGACTTGCAGGTCACCCCCGGGTCCCCGGATGTGCAGTCCCCGGCTGTTTATGGCCCGGACCTGCTCCGGTTTGCCTATCAAGGTCACCTGTTCTCCGGCGCGCTTTAGAAGGGCGCCGGTAACACACCCGATGGCGCCCGCTCCCACTATCGCTATCCTTTGATTGTCCGTCATGCTTTTATCAACACCTCCGTTCAGAAGTAATACTTTCTCATCCTGACGTTAATAATAAGCGCCACTGCAATCATAAAGGTGAGCAGGTTGGACCCGCCGTATGACATGAAGGGCAGGGGCGCTCCGATAACCGGGAACAGGCCTGCGACCATGGCCACGTTTATAAAAATATGCCAGAACAACAGGGACACCGCCCCCACTGCCAGCATAAGGCCGAACCTGTCCTTGGCCTCCCTTGCTGTCCGGAGACCCTGGAAAATCAGCAGAAAATACAAGATAAGCACCGCGGCCACCCATACAAAGCCCCATTCCTCGGCCCAGACGCTGAACACGAAGTCGGTCTGCTGCTCGGGCAGGAACCGCAGCATGTGCATGGTACCGTGCTTGTATCCCTTGCCGAACAGCCCTCCTGAGCCGATGGCGATCTTGGACTGAAGACTGTGATATCCCGCTCCCATGACGTCCCGTTCGGGATAGACGAAGTTTCTTATCCTCTCTTTCTGGTGCTCTTCCAATCCCCACTGCCAGGTGGGGTATATGGAAACCAGCCCTATAACCAGGGCGGTTATGATAATGTTTCGCTTGATACCTATAAACAGGAGCATGGTAGCCGAAAACAGAAGTATGATCAGAGCGGTGCCCATGTCCGGTTCTCGGAGAATGGAGGCCACCGGCAGCGCGATCAACAGAAGGGGAACAGCCAGCTCGCGCAGGCCCCATGGCATGCCGCCGCGGTAGCGATGGTAAACCCTGGCGACCATCAGGATGACCGCTATCTTGACCAGTTCCGACGGCTGGAGCCTTATAAACCCGAAGTCGTACCAGCTCCGGGCTCCGCCTATCTTCCTTCCGAAAAAGAGCACTCCCACGAGGAGCACCAGGGAAAGGATGTATATCACCGGCGCCGCTTTTTCAAAGTTGCCGTAATTGATCACGATGACGATGACAAAGGGCACTAAGCTTATGAGGAACCGATACAGTTGAGCCTTCCACAGTCCTTCCCCGCTGGAGGCACTTCCCAGGTTAAGAATGCCTATTGCGTTCAGCACGAGAACGAGCAGGACGAGCATCAGGTCGAAGTTGGCGATTGACCTCCGGTCTATCTGGATGAGAGGCATGTCTTAAATGCTACCATGCCCGTTCGAGGTATCAAGAACGCTGGCATTGCGGCGGTGCTGATGTTATAACTATGGAGAAAACAGAGCGAGGAGGTATGAGAAGATGTCCATGGAAGTACACGAATGTATTGAGACCAGGCGCAGCATCCGCAAGTTTACGGACGAGCCGGTGCCCGCGGACAAGCTGGATAAAGTCCTTTCCGCTATCCGCTGGGCTCCATCGTGGGTGAACCTTCAGCCCTGGGAGGTGGTTGTAATCGACGCCCCGGAAGTAAAGGCCGGGCTTCAGGAAGCCGTTCCGGAAGCCAATCCCGGCCGGAAGGGGCTGGCGCTTGCACCGGTGGTCCTGGCGGTATGCGGCAGGAGCGGCAAGTCAGGTTATTACCAGGACAAGCCGGCCACGGTTTACGGCGACTGGGTCATGTTCGACCTGGGCATTGCCTGCCAGAACGCCTGTCTGGCGGCATGGGCGGAAGGCCTGGGTACATTGCATCTCGGGCTGCTTGATCACGAGAAGGCGGGAAAGGTGCTCGGTCTTCCGGAAGACTTAAAGCTCTACGAACTCATTCCCCTGGGAGTGCCGGAAAAGACGGGCAAAGCTCCCCCCCGAAGAGAGATAAAGGAGTTTGCCCATAAAAACCGGTTCGGCGAGCCTTACTCCTCCTGATGCCCGCAAAAGAGCCGCTTCACAGTTCGCCCGCTTGTCTTTTCACCCAGCGGGCGAACTCCCTGTCGACCTCCTTGTACTCCCGGGAGGAGACGCGTTCGACGGCGTCGCGGATGTCGCCGCCGTGGTGGAGGGAATCCAGCATCTCGCTCTCCACGAAAGGCCCGTAGTACTCGTCTAAAAACCGGATTGCCAGCCAGCTCTCCCTGTAAGCTGCTTTGGCCTTTTCGGAGGGCATGTCCAGGAAACTGTCCTCCAGGCTTGACAGCGGAAAAGGGCCTCCCCCGTCGGTCACCTTTTTTGCAATGGAGGGAACATCCCTGTCCACACCCTCCATGGACTGGGCCAGCCCTTCATGGAGCCAAATAGGGGCCCGTCCCCCTCCGACCTCGTGCACCAGGGCATGGGTGAACTCGTGATAGATGAGCCGCTCCAGCGTCCGGCTTCGGTCGGAAAGACCCTGTACCGGAATCCGTATCTTGCCGTCGAAGATCGCTTCCGCCCAGGCAGGACTTTGCGTGACCGTCGAGAACTGCTTGTCTGTATAAAGTATGATGGTTACCGGAAACTCGGGATAAAAACCAAAGGCGGAACCCACGTCCATGTAAGCCTCCTCGCTGATGTGAAGGACCATGGAAGAGATCGCCGGACTTGCAGTGCCTTCGTACTTGAGGTGAAAGTGGCGCGACTCGTCAGAGTAAAAGTCGCCCTCGACTTTTATCTCCCGCCTGATCTTTTCTGCAAGCTCGGAAATCTCCGGCTGCTCAGGCGAGACGGAGAGGGAAACCCGGAAGTAGTAAAGGGCGTCCTCTAAACGGTCGCGCTCGTAGTTGATACGGCCCAGCAGGGTATACACACCCGGACGGTCGCCGCCGTTGTCCACGAACTTCAAAAGCCACTTTTCGGCACGGCCGCGATCATGTTTCCGGTAATAGGTGATGCCCATGCCCCTGATGGCTTGCTGGTTGTCCTTCCAGTAATAAAGCGCTTCCCGGAAGAACCCCAGCGCCCGGTCATGAGCGCCGTTTTGCAAGCTTCGAAAGCCGCGCATGGCGAAAAGATGGCTGGTCTCCCTTTGCAGGCGGGGACTGTCCGGTTTCTTTTTCAAAGCCTCGAGGATTAACTCGACTGCTTTCTCCAGTTTTCCGCTTTTGGCACTATGATACGCCCGGACGCGTAAACGGTTTATCTCCTCCGGCAGCTCTTCACCGGCGGGTTCCCTGGCGCCGTTTATACCAGACGGCCCTTCCGGTTGGAGCAAGTCTTCTTTTTTGTTTAAGTCCGCGTACGGTGTCATGGAATCCAGCGCGGATGCAGCCGGCTTAGCGGCGGAAGCACCGTTAAGCTCTCCATCGGGCCAGCGGATATGGCTTGTTCGTGGCTCCGGATGCAATGTTCCTGCGATACGGTTAAAAAAGAGCAAGGCGGCTATGGCGCCCCCAGCAGCTATGGCGAGGGTGATGATCCCGAATACTTGCCGTTTACGAGCCATTTTTAACACTCCGTACGGGAAAGCCCGCGGGAAGGTCGGTCCTTTCTCGCGGTCCGAAGCCGGCAAGTCCTTTTTCGCCGGACTCTACCTTGGTGAACATTGGTTGTCGTCGGGAGTGGACGGGAAGTTCAAGTGCCAGGGCGCGCATTGGGGGTCAAAGTCAAAAGGGTGTTGGTTATAGGTGACTGATTTTACACCGTCCGGATTCCCTATAGTGATTTTTACGGACTGTTGTCCCTCGAAGGTCACGTTCTGGCCGGGTTTGAGGATGATTGCCCGGGGTTCGTCCCGGTCGATCTCATATTGAATCCAGCATTTCTGGCTCACGGTGAGGGAAACCCGGTGTTGAACGGTTTGCCGGCCGTTATCATTTTGCTCTTGATCCTGTTGTTTTTCCTCTTGTCCGGGAAAGACGGCCAACTCCCTGCCCGGCCCCAGTCGGGCGGGATAACGGGAGGTCAAGAACGTGTCCTCGTACTCATCATCATTTTGGCCGGGGGCATCTCCGCCGTCAGGCGAGGAGTGATCGGGACTTGTCGTATTGGAGGAGGGTTGTGTATATTCTGGCGGTCTCTCCCCGTTGGAGGTTGCGGTCCTTCCGGGGGTGTCGAACATGGTATGGGTTGGCGAGGTGTCGTCGGGCGCGGGCTGTTCCGTGCCCGAATCAGCCACTCCTCCGGGAAACGGATCAGGTGTCCTGGTAAGCCAGAAGATCAGCAGCACAGCTATAACTGCCGCTATGATGATCGCGAGGGGCAGATAGTTCTGTTTGGGCTGCTGTTTGCGCGGAGTTTTCTTGATCTCCCCCGTCATCTCGGGGAATCGTTGCTGGATAAAGGCGTCGAAGTTGAGCATTACCTCGTTTATATTAAGTCCCAGGTAGTCGGCGTAACAGCGGATAAAAGCCCTTATGAACGCCAGGGGCGGAAGCTGGGAGAAGTCGTCTCGTTCAATGGCTTCCAACGCCCTGAGCTTAATCCTGGTGTATGCAGCGATCTCCTCCAGGGGCACGTTCCGGAACTCTCTCTCCCGCTTCAGGTATTGGCCGAAGCTTTCTATTATGTCGCCGTCTTGGACCATGTTTTCACCGGCGCTCAGGGCTTGGTCACTGTGCTCGAACAATTATATAGACGCATGTACTTGTCTATCCGTTCCGCTTCCGGCGCATTTTTTACCTGTGAAGCCTTGTAAAGCTGCTCGCAGGCCTTGGAGTACATCTTGAGCTCACCGTACTCGATGGCCAGCAGGAACCGGGGCCTGGCATACCCCCGGGGGCAAAATGATACCGACTTCTTCAGTTTCCTTATCGCCTTTTCATGCTCGCCCTTGAGGGAATACATCTCTCCCAGGTTGCAATAGGCCACGCAGAATCGGGGGTTTGTTTTAATCGCCTTTTTCAGGTAATACTCGGCGTTCGAGTAATCTTTCTTTTTCATGTAGGCATAGCCCAGGTTGCTGTATGCCGTACCGGGGGACTCATAAAGATCGTCGTTTACAACCACCTTGAAGCTTTCGATGGCATCATCGTATCTTCCCAGTTCGAGGTAAACCATGCCCAGCGCCATGTGGGAGTCGGAGAACCCGGAGTCTATTTCCAGCGATTTTTTGAAGTAGTTGATGGCGTCATAGGTTTTCCCCCGCTGGTAGTAGATGAGCCCTATCCGGTAGTAGAGTTCGGGGTCGTCGGGATTGCACTCCTCTGCTTTTTTTGCAGCCTTCAAAGCCTTGATGTAATCGCCTTTTTTATAGTACAGCTTGGCCTGTTCCTTCATGGCTTGGACATAGTTGGGGTTGCGGCATTCCTTCTTCTTGGGGCAGGAGGCCCCCCAGCCGAGCGCCAGGAACAATATCATAGCCAGACCGACCGCTGTGCGTTTCATGTTTTTCTCCTTGAGCGTAAAGAGCTTTCCTCTTTTGCTTGACCTGCTGCGCCGCGCCTGTCACATCATGGCCAAAAAGCGCACCAGCATTTCTTCGTCAGAGTCCTCGGGGTTGACATTGGCCGCGGCTGTTTGTGGTCGCCCGGCCGGTGCGGCAGGGGCGGCCGGCTGAGCAGCGCCCGCTCCGCTGGTGACATCCGGAGCCGGAGGCGGTGAAGGCTCGGGCTCAGGTACAGCAGGCTCCGGCTCGGTCTGCACTTCGACAGGGGGGCCCTCTGCCGGGGGCTCGAACGATATCTCTTCGACCTCTTCCGCCATGGCTTCGGCAGACGGCGAGTCGGGGGCAGGCGAAACCGTTGCTTCCTCCTCATCCTCTATTTCAATGGATATGTCCTCTTCCTCGCCGCCGGCCGAGGCAGGGGACTCGGAAGCGGGAGCGCTCTCTTCAATTTCGCCGAGGATGCTTTCCTCTTCCATGGTTAAGAGTTCTTCTTCGACCTCGGCTTGGGCGGGCGCGGAATCGGAGCTGTTATCAACCATGCTCTCCAGCGGCGGGGGGGCTTCCTGCGTCTGTTCGTCGGAGGGAGCCGCAGACTCAACTTCAGCTTCAACTATGGATGAATCGTCTTCTCCCAACGCGTCCAACAGCGCCTGTTCGTCCAGCTTCTGCTCGGCCTGCTCCGAAGAGCCGGACTCTTCCTCGCTATCTTCTTCAGCACCCACCAGCATTACCTCGGAGTCGTCAAGCTCTATCTCGCTGACTTCCTCGCTTTCCGGCTCCGCCTCGGCCTCCTGGGGGGTTACGTCCTCTTCTTCGCCGAGAAGGTCAAGGTTGACGGCCTCCTCTTCTTCCCCTTCGTCTTCCAGGGACTCGATAAGCAACTCGGATTCGTCCTCTTCTTCTTCCGCCTCTTCCTGGAAACGGGACAAGTCGGCGTGGAACATGGGCACTTCCTCGAATGTCTCCACCTTCTCCTCGGGGCCCTTGCCGCGGTACTTAAGGTCGTCCATCATAAAGCCCATGCTCTCGGTGAACTCCAGCGCAGCCCTGTAAATGCCGGGTATCTGCTCCGCGGGCGCGGCACCTTCGTCCCAACTGTAAAGGATGCCTTCGTTCAGGTTGGTCAAGTGAAGAAAGATATAAACCTCGTAGGCTCCCTCTTTGTAAATGGAAGCGATAAATGCCTGCGCAGGCTCGGTGGAACGGCCCTCCGGAGCGATCATGGCGCGGTTTATCGAGCTGTGGATGTCGATGACCTCTTCCGGCCGGGTCTGCACGTAATTTTTGGTCGTATCAGTCTCGAACATTATAGCCTCCCCTTATTCCTGATAAAGCCGCCGCGGGCTTTTTTCAAGTCCTTTCAGCAACACGGACACAAAGAACAGCCTCCGCTCATCTTTACACTAATACCAACTACTATTTTATCACGCAGTTTAATGAGTTCCAAGTCCCGGTATGCCTTTAATTACTTGGAACTCCGGGGAGATCATTGCTTTCGGTCCCTTTGGTTTTCCAAAGCCAACAAATACTCCCTCCCGCTGTTTGCCGGCCTGCTCCGAATGCCCTCTGCCGGATGGCCCATTTTGTATCCGGTCCGGGCAGACCGCTCTGATTCCCCCGACAGTGGCGACTCCCTTCGCTCGCCCGGCATTCATCATTTATCGCGTGATGCGAAACCAGGGCGGTCGGAAAAGTTGTCAACGGTTGTAAAAGATGCTGCAATAAACAGGAGATAAAATCGGACAAGGGAGGTATTGGCTTTGGACCGCAGGGAACTTTTAAAGTACGGGGTTTTGCTTTCGGCAACGGCGCTCGGCAGCATGCCGCTGCAAAAGGCCCATGGCAGTGGTTCTAAGGGGGGAGCAGCAGCCGAGCTGAAAAAGGCCGCGGCCCGGATGTTCGCCAGAAACGAGGTCCACTCTTCAATCGGCTTTTTTCACGTGCCGTCTTACAAGACTTACCGGGCGTTTTATGCGTGGGACTCGGGCTGGCACGTGATCGCCATGTCCTGCCTGGACACTGACACGGCATGGTCGGAGCTTTCCACCATCTACGGCGTGCAGTCGGAAGACGGCCATATCCCGCACGAGGTCCGGGTTCCCGAGCTTGCCGCAGAAGACCCCGCCCGCAAGGCAGTGGTCCATGCCGTCCGGCGCCAGTACGACGACGACGGCAAGAGCGCTTTCATAGACCCTCCTTCTTTCCTGCTCGCAGCAGAGATTCTTTACAAAAAAAGCAAAGACAAGCGCGTTCTCGGGCTTGTTCCGGCCATGGAACGATGCGCCCGCTACTTGACCCGCGACCGGGACCTGTTCGGCGACGGGCTGGTGTCCATCATCCATCCCTGGGAGTCGGGCACGGACATGGCGCCGGTTTTCGACGAGCCCATGGGACTTAACATGAACAATCCCTTCACCCCCGTAAAGGCGGCTGTAGCATATCCCAAGCTGCTCAACTTCTGCGCGGACCACGGCTGGGACCCGCAGAAGCTTGCCCGCGAGAACCGGTTCGTGTTCGAGGACGTGGGCATGAATTCGTTGACGGCTCGGGGACTCCAGTCGCTTTCTTTTCTTTGCAAGGAGTCGGGCGACGCCGCTTCCGCAAAGAAATGGTCTGATAAGGCCCGGTCCATGGTCGAAACCATGGAGGAGATATTCTGGGACGAGTCCGCTTCTTTCTTTTATCCGCGCTACGATATCAACTCCCCCACGCTTTCCAAGAGAAGGTGTCTCACCGGCGCGCTTCCGCTTCTCACCGGCCTGGTCTCAGAAGACAAAGCTCAGCGGCTTCTTGAAGACAACCTTTTTTCGAAAGAACACTTTTACGACGAGCGGCTGGTGCCTTTCAACTCGAAGTCGGAGCTTTCCGCAGAGAGGGTTCCCCTGGAAGACACGTTGATCTGGAGGGGACATTGTATCTGGACCAACATGAGCTGGATGGCCGCCCGGGCCGCAAAGAACTACGGCGACACCGCCTACCCGGTGGAGGTCACCCGTTCCACCGCCCGTCTGATAAGGGATGAAGGGTTCCACGAGTTCTATGATTTCCGCACCGGGCAGGGAAAAGGCGCCCCCGCTTTCACTTGGCCGGCGCTGGTTTTGGACCTTCTGGAAAAATACGGGGAATAGACTTGCAAAGATTTTAAAAATTATTAACCTAGTAATAAAATCCGTCAATATAATGACGTTCCGGCAAAAGAACCTCTGTAACTTCCTCCGAGAAGAACTGCTGCAATAGTAACCACTGTCGCAATAAGGGCCGCTTGCACGTCTTACATAATAACATTCATCAAACATTTGGTTTTATAGCTTCAGGTTGTTTCTTCGCGCATGGATAATTGGAGGTAAAAATGGCTTCTCCCGATGCAGAACAGGTCCGCGAATGGCTGATCACCCGTTTTAACGAGTCCTCTTGCATGGAGCTCGTTGCCGAAGAAAGCATCAAAATCCTCTGTGAAAAATCGTCCCAATACTTTTACAAGGACGGCGTACTGGAAAGCGGCGACCTTGCCAAGTGGCTGATCACCGAGTTCGACGTTCCCGACAAAGAAGTTTACGCCCTGCTGGAGAAGTTGAAGGAAGAAGGAGTTGCAATGGAAATCCGGGTGCTTCTTCCGGGCGAGTCATCCCCTTCCGAGCCTTTGGCTCCTCAGAAGCAGGCCGGAGTCAAGACCGCTCAACCTTCCGGTCCGCAGCCGAAAGATATCTCCAGCGACCTGTCGGGTTTCCTCCATGACCGCACTTACCTGGAATGGACCATACTTGAGCACGCCCGCGGCGACTTTCACTCGGAAGTCCCGGTGGTCAGCATGTGCCTGCAAAGCGACTTCCAGCTCACTGAGGAAGAGAGAACCCTTCTTTTGTCCGAGGAACTCATCCCTGGAGGGGCTGAAGATACTGCCGCGGGATGGGTCCTCCGTATCAACGGCCTGGCACTCGCCTGTGCATGCGCCGGGAGCATCAGCGACTTTGATGACAAACGAGAGCTCCGCGAGTGGGCTAGAGCGGTATATAAGCTGCAGGGCAACTTCGGACAGTTGATCTCCCGTATCCTCGGCAAGAGAAAACAGGTGAACCAGGAAGGCTGTGAAGATGAAGCAACGGCACTGGAAGCAGCCTGGCTGCGCTTCAACAGGTTATACGAGGGATTGAAGTCCGACTACAGCAGGATCATCGCCTCGGCCAAGGCAGGCCCCGCCCCTGCTGAAAGACTGGCGCAGACCGCTAAGCCTCCTTCCGACTCGAAAGCGAAAAAGGCCCCGCCAACAGCGGCTTCCGATTCTGCGTCCGCGGGCGCAGCTAAAGGCAGTGCAATCAAGCTTTACCTTTCGATTTTGGCCGCACTCCTGGTTGTTGTCGGGGGCGGCGCTTACGTTCTTTTCGAGCTGGGTCTTCTAGACGCCGGTGGTGAGCCCATTGACGTGGACCTCTCCTCCTTGACGGTGGAGGTCACCAACGTTCTTCAGTCGGAAGAGGAGATGATCGTAAAAGTCGAGTCGTCCTCGTGGGAGACCTTGTCCAGGCAGGCAAAGGAAGCAGAACTGGAAAGCATGTACTCCGCGGCGCTGGAGCAAGGTCTCTCCGTAGTAAGGGTGGTCTCCGACAACGGAAACCCCCTCTCCCACGTCATCGACCAGAATAACTACATTATCTTTCGCTGAGGAGGTCCCCCTGCACCGGCTGTCCTCGAAATACCTTCTACCGGTTTTTCCCCTTTTTCACGCAGCGGTTCTTTACCGCGCTCAAAGGTTCCAGGCTGGTTATCATGCTGCGGTACTCCTTCCATTCCTCGCCCGTCATCCACGGCGCTCCTCCCAACGACTCGCACTTGTTCATGGACTTCAGCATGGCCGGCTGGTGGTCTTCCATCCACTGGTACAGTCCGCAGGTGCGGGGACCGGGGGGCGACAGCATGTGACGGGTCAGCATCTCTGAGTTCCGGTTAAGGTAACGGGTGGCCCGTACTGCGGCCACTGCGCATTGCGCCCAGGCATCGCCGGGATGGTCTTTCGAAATCGACTCCAGCTCGGCAAGACACTCCCGGTAATCCTCACCGCTCTCGATGTCAGCGCAGTGGTCCTCCCGGACTTCCTTTACCTTGTCCTCCGGCGTATCGCTGCCGCAGGATATGGACAACGCCGCCAAAAATATCCCCACTACAATCATTGCCCGTCCCATATTTACCTCCTTGTTCGGGGCCGGTCCGACTGTCAATTTAATCGTAGCTCAACGCCTGCAAGCCGTTCTTGACGATCTCGCGGGAAATGATGAGCCGTTGGATTTCCGACGTTCCCTCGTAAATGCGCATGGCGCGGACCTCACGGTAGATGCCTTCCACCGGCGCCTCCTCCATGCAGCCCATGCCCCCGTGAATCTGTACCGCCCGGTCGGCGATCCTTCCCACCCCCTCGGTGCAGAAAAGCTTGACCATGCTGGCCCGGGCCCGGTTGCGGTCGCCCTGGTCAAGCCGCCAGGCAGTGTCGTAGACCATGTTCTTCATGGCGTACAGCTCGGTGGCCATGT
>CAYQTK010000062.1:0-19679 GCA_964420375.1 uncultured bacterium | reverse complement strand
GCAGCTTATAAATTTTAATGTGATCCGCCACTAGTGTCTTGTCAAAAGCTTTTTGAGGAATAGAAAATAGCTTTTTAGGAATAGAAAATAATCGTGCGAGCGACTTCAGTCGCGATCTTCGTCGACCCTGTTCCCCTTTTTTCGAGTGACAAAGCACTTGAGTGGTGTTTTTCGTCGCTTACTAGAATGATATTTTTCGTGCGAGCGGCTTTAGCCGCGAATGACTCGTGTTTTTTATGACTGATTCAAACATCCCGGCAAGGAGGAAAAACATGAATGATCGTCCCCGCGGCTTGTTCTACGATGACCTGGAGGAGGGAGCGACCTACTCGACCAAGTCGAGGACGGTCACCGAAGCAGACATCGTCAACTTCGCCGGCATCTCCGGAGATTTTAACGAGTTGCACATGAACGAGGAACACGCCAGGAGCACGGTCTTCGGAAAGAGGATTGCCCACGGCATGCTCGGCCTGGCCATCTGCTCCGGACTGGTCCAGCAGTTGGACCTTTACAACGACACCCTGGTGGCCTTCCTGGGACTTTCGTGGAGCTTTAAAAAGCCAATCTTCATAGGCGACACCGTCCACGCCGAGCAGACCATCAAAGACAAAAGGCTGTCCAAAAATCCGGAGAGGGGCATCGTGGCCATTACTACTAAGCTCATTAACCAGGACGGCAAGGTGGTCCAGGAAGGCGAGCGGACCGTAATGTTAAGGACCAGATCAGAATCTTGATTCCAATAAAGGACGATCCAGGCAAAGATATAACGCCCTCTTTTGCTTTCACCAGATGAAAGAGCGCCATCTTTCAACCTAAAAAAACTACGGACAACTTCTAGGCGCTTCTCTTGACTTTGATTTTCTCTCCGGCGAGACTGGTAGGCAGTCATGAACGGGAACAGAATCTATTGGTTTGTACTCCTGGTTGCAATTTTTATCTGTGGCGCAGTATTTTCCCCTGCGATCGAGTCACTTCTTCTCCAGAGCCGTCACCTGGAAAGCATTGCCAAGAGCTGCTTCGCACTGGTCTGTCACCAGGAGCCCGCCCGCAGCTATCACATTGCCGGCATCTGTCTTCCGGTGTGCGCAAGGTGTACCGGCCTCTATACCGGATTCCTGGCAGCATGGGGTTTATGGCGCATGGTTCCGGAAAAGCGGCGCAACCGGCCGGTGTCGAACGTGGTGCTTTTTACAGGTATTTTCCCCTTGTGTTTGGACGGAGTTTTAAATCTGGCCCACATCGTGAACACCCCCGCCCACATCAGGCTCATTACCGGTTTTATGTTCGGTGCAGTTGCGGCAAGGTCGCTCTGGCCGGCTCTCCTCGAGACCGCAACTATTGTCAAGTCGTTGCTAGGCAAGAAACCGGCCTGCAATAATAAAGTTCATCTGCCTCCTACCAGTGAAACGCATTCAAATCTGATAACAGGAGAGAAGTATTGGAAAGGTCATTATACACGAGAGCGATACTGATAGGCGGGATAATCAGCGGGGTCATAAGCGGAACACCCCTGGTGGGATATGCTAACTGCTGCTGTTGCTGTATATGGTACATCATGGGAGGACTGATAGCGTCCTATGTTATCTGCTATTATGCACCGGTCTATCCCGGCGACGGGGCCGGAACTCTGGCAGGGCTGGGAGCAGGCGCCTTGGGAGGACTTATTAACTCCATAATGAACATGGTCGTCCAGCTCATAAGTCCCTCCAGGATCGGCCCGCAAACCGTCCAGCCCTTCATAGATAAACTGCCGCCAAAGTTACAGGACTCTTTCATTCAAGGGATGCAACAAGGGACCACCTTAGGAAGCCTTATTTTGGGTATGTTTTTTCTCATCATTATCGCCTGCGCAGTGGCCACCTTCGGAGGATTTGTGGGGATGAGAATATTTCGGCCACTCCGCATGATGGTCCCCGCACCATGGCCGCAGGCACAATATCCCTGGCCTCCGCAGGGACCGGGACCCCCCTATGGCCCGGGTTATGGACCGCCTCCCGGACCGCAGGGAGGAATGCCTCCTCCGCCAGGCGAAGGGCAAGGCCCGCCGCAGGAAGGTCGACAACCCGGCCAGCAAGAAGATCGGTCTTCCGACAAGCCGCTGGAAAAAAAAGATAAGAACCCCGGCGACGAGCCAGGCTCTTCAGGCGGATCAACGCCCCCTGAGAGGGGAGGATAATAAAACATCCGGCACCCCTTGCAAAAGCCGGGACAGTGGATGAAAATAATCGCAATAAAGATGAAGACTGATGATGTCGGAATTGTAAAGGGAGGTATTTAAATGGGCAAAGGATACATGGGAAAAATATTGTGGGTCGACCTGTCTTCGGGGGAGATAAAGGACGAGGAAATACCGGAAGAGACCTACAAGCGGTTCCTGACCGGCTACGGGTTGGGGGCCAAGCTCCTTTATGACCGCATCCCGCCGGGGGCCGACCCTTTGGGGCCGGACAACATACTCGGCTTATGCTCGGGTCTTCTCACCGGCACGGGCGCGCTGTTCGCCGGCAGGTTCATGGTGGTGGCCAAGTCTCCACTCACCGGAGGATGGGGAGACGCCAACTGTGGCGGAAACCTGAGCCCGGCCATCAAACAGGCAGGCTATGACGCGGTCTTTTTCCACGGCATCTCCGAGAAGCCCGTCTACCTTTACCTGACCGACGAAAAGGCTGAGCTTCGCGACGCCGGAAACATCTGGGGAAAAGACGTGGTCGAGACCGAAGCAGCCATCCGGGAGGAGACCGGCGACAAGAAGGCAAGAATGGCCACCATCGGGCCGGCCTCGGAGAAGCTCTCCCTTATAAGCGGCATAGCCAACGACAACGGAAGATACGCCGCCAGGAGCGGCCTCGGTGCGGTCATGGGAAGCAAGCGCCTGAAGGCGGTAGCTGCGTCAGGCAGACAGAAGATCGACTCCGAGAACTCGGACCAGATCAAGTCCTTGTCCAAGGAATTCGGCAAGTCGCTGAACCGCAGGGACGCCATGCAAAAGATACTCGGCTCCCGCCTGGTCAAGTTCGCGGGAAAGATGACGCGTGTATCTCCCATGGCCATGGCCCAGGGCGGGGACCTGTGGTGCCAGGTGTTGAAAAAGTACGGCACCATGGGAGTGACCTCCATGTCCGCGGAGTCAGGTGACAGCCCGGTAAAGAACTGGGGAGGAGCAGGTCACTTCGACTTCCCCCTTGATAAGGCAACCTGGATAAGCGATGACTCGGTCATCAAGTACCAGGACAAAAACTACGGATGTTTTTCCTGCCCGGTCCGCTGCGGCGGAATCATGAAAATCAACGAAGGGCCCTGGCCCCTGGAGGAAACCCACAAGCCGGAGTACGAGACCCTCTGCTCCTTCGGCACGCTCTGCCTGATAGATAACTTACACGCCATCTTCAAGCTGAACGATATGTGCAACCGCGCCGGGCTGGACACCATCTCCGCGGGGAGCGTGGTGGCCTTTACCATCGAGTGCTTCGAGGAGGGCATCCTCACCAAGGAGGACCTTGACGGTCTCGAGCCACGCTGGGGGAACGCAGAGGACGCCATTGCCCTTTTGGAAAAGGTCATCAACCGGGAAGGCATCGGCGACGTTCTTGCCGACGGCGTAAAGGTGGCCGCAGAGAAGATAGGAAAAGGCGCGGAGAAGTTCGCGAACCACGCCGGTGGACAGGAACTTCCCATGCACGATCCCAAGTTCGACGTTCTGCAAGGGCTGGCATACGAGGTCGAGCCCACGCCCGGCAGGCACACCATCTCCGGGTTCGTCTGGCAGGAGCTTATCAAGCTTGACAAGTACCACCCTGAAGCAGACAAGGTCAAGCTCTTTATGAGCAAAAAAAAGAAAACCTCTCCACACGACAAGGCGAACAACCAGTCCATAAACTCGAGCCTCATGCAGGTGGTCAACGGCGCGGGGTTATGTCTGTTCGGGCTGGCGTGCGGGCCCAAGCTTCCCCTGTTCGAGTACTTGAACGCGGCCACCGGCTGGGGATACTCCGACAAGAAGTGGTTCGAGGTTGGCGAGCGTATCGAGACCCTGCGACACGCCTTTAACGTCCGGGAGGGCATAACCTACAAGGACACCAGGATGAAAGGCCGCGCCATAGGCGATCCCCCCCTGCAGAAGGGGCCGCACTCGGGGACCACCATTGACGCGGAGACCCTGGCCAGGGAGTTCTATAAAAAGATGGGATGGGATTTTGAGACCGGCAAGCCCTTGAAGGAAAGGCTGGAAGCCCTGGGCCTGGACGAAGTGGTCAAAGACATCTATGGCTGAAAAGTTCCGACCATGAAGCCGGAGACGATTCAAGTACATTTCAAGCTGGCCGGATTCCTCGACGGCAAAATGACGACCTGTGAGTTCGAGCTCGAGGTTCCGGAGGGGACCACTTTAAAAAAGGCCTTTAAGCTGGCCGACAAATCAAAGCACTACAAGGGAAAGTTGATCAAGAAGATTCTCGGGCTGCCCCGGCAGCCCACCGTGCTCCGCAACGGGCAATCAATGGACGTGCCCGACGACCTTGAAACAGAGCTTTGCGAAGGAGACGAGATCTCGATAATGACTCCGGTTGGGGGAGGATAAGGAGAAAAAATTGAAATCTGAACAAGGCAACTTCACCGGCTCGGGGGGAGTTGATATCTTCTGGCGGGCCTGGATACCGGACACCATAAGGGCCGTAGTCTTGATAGCCCACGGACTGGGAGAACATTCGGGAAGATACGAGCACGTGGCCAATGCACTGGTAGAGCAAGATCTGGCCTGCTTTGCGCTCGACCATCGCGGCCACGGACAATCCGGCGGCAAGCGGGGACACGTACTTCGTTTCGAAGAGTTCGAATGCGACCTCGAAACCCTCCGCAGGCAGGCGGAAGACAGGTTCCCCGACATGTCCGTCTTCCTTATCGGGCACAGCATGGGGGGCCTGATCTGCGCGAGCTACGCCATCACCAAGGGACAGGGGCTGGCAGGACTGGTCCTCTCATCTGCAGCCCTCCGGGTGGACGTAGACGAACCCGCCATCAAGCTGGCAATGGGAAGGCTCTTCAGCAAAATCCTTCCCTCAGTAACCATGTCCAACGGACTGGAACCGGAGTTCATCTCCCACGACCCCGAGGTTGTCGAGAAGTATAAGAACGACCCCCTGGTGCACGACCGGGTCTCGGCCCGATGGTTTACCGAGTTCCAGGCAGCCATCGCCAGGGCACACGACATGGCGCACCAGATAAGCACTCCCGTTCTGGTCATGCAGTCAGCGGACGACAAGTTGGTCAACCCCTCTGGTGCACGCGAGTTCTATGACCGGCTCACTGCAGAGGACTCCGCACTCCAGTACTGGGACGGGTTCTACCACGAGATGTTCAACGAGGTTGAAAGGCAAAAGCCCATCTCCTTTATGATCGAATGGATGGAAAAACGCCTCCCCTAAGGTCCGGAACAAGCCATGCGCCGCTATAGAAAGCTGTTTGAAAAGCCCGGAGTGTTCATAGTACCGCTGTTGCTGCTTATCACTGCGCTGCTTCTTTTGGCCTCGGGTGATTGCGAAAAAGAGATAAACAACGAAAACACTTCAGCGGCACCTGCTGTAATCCTGGTAAACCAAAACGGCCGGTCCTGGAAAGTCGAGGTTGAGCTCGCCCGTACCGAAAGGGAGAAAAAAACGGGCCTCATGTACCGAAAAAATCTTCCTCCGGACCACGGTATGCTCTTCGTCTATGATAACGCCAAGATGCGGACCTTCTGGATGAAAAACACCTACATCCCCCTTGATATTATCTTCATAGCCCCTGATAAAACCATAGCCGGAATAGTAAAAAACGCCGAACCCGAGACCCTTGATTCCCGAGGTGTGAACCGGCCCAGCAAGTGGGTACTGGAGGTGAATGGGGGCCAGGCAGCCAGGCACGGGCTGCAAGCGGGCGACCGGGCGCTCTTCAAAGATATCCGGGGGCACTGAAGTCATGGAAAAGGAACTGGACCTCTGTGGAACGTGGGATATCCTGCCGGTAAACAGGTTTGACGGCAACTATGATGCCAACGCAGCCTGGTTCACCGCAAATGTTCCCGGCCACTGGCAGGAGACGCCCGGGCTCGAAAATCACACCGGCAAAACGGTCTATAAAAAAAGATTCAAGTTCCGGCCCGAGCCCGAAAAGCGGCTTTTCATAAGGGTGGGAGGCGTCTTCTACTGGTACACCGCCTACTTGAACGGAGTACGGCTGGGCGCGAACGAGGGCTACTTCTTTCCCGCAGACTACGAGGTCACCGGCCTGTTGGAGAAAGACAACGAGCTGCTCCTGGAGGTCGACTGCCCGACTGAAGACGATTTAACCCGCAAGCGCCAGATGACCGGGGTCTTCCACCACCGGCACGACAAAAACGCGAACCCTGGTGGAGTCTGGCTGCCCGTGGAAATAATGTCTTCCGGACCGGTGAGCATCACCGGCGCACTCTTCCATACCGTGTATATCCGGGATAACGGCGCAAGCGCAAGGATCGTCGGCGAAGTCACCGTCTCTTCCGAAAAAAAGCTCGAGCTCGACATAGACCTCTCCTTCATACCACGGACCTTCTCCGGAGACACGCAGACTTTTAAAAGGCAGGTGTTTCTCTCTCCAGGAAAGCGGACCTACCAGTATAATCTCGACCTTGCAAACCCCGTGCTGTGGCAAAGCAGCGACCGCGGACGGCCCGATCTTTACACTCTCCAGGTACAGGCAAGGCCAAGGGATGATGCAAACCCTTCCGATAATTTCAGCACCGCATTCGGGGTCCGCACCGTGGAGACAAGAGCCGGAATTACTTACGTAAACGGCGAAAAACTTTACATCCGCGCAGGCAACTATCCTCCCCCTGACTTCCATGTCGCCAACGTGAACCGGAGTACTGCTGAAAAAGACCTGGACCTTGCCACCTCCTGCAACCTCAATATGCTCCGCGTTAGCGGGCACGTGGGACATCCCGATTTCTACCTGGCATGCGATGAAAAAGGAATGCTCGTCTTTCAGGACTTTCCCCTCCACGGGGGATACAACAAGGAAGTCCTTTACCAATCGCTTCGACAGGCGGAAAAGATGGTCTATCATCTGGGCAACCATCCCTGCATTGCCGGCTGGTGCATGCACAACGAGCCTTATAAGATATACGACACCTCGAAGAGAGCCGGACCGCTTGATTATATGCGGCTGTTTTACACTAAACACATAAGAAGCCATGACCGGGAAGTAATGGACCCGCGGCTTGCCGGACACGCGCGGTACCTGGACCCTTACAGGCCGGTCATCGCTTACTGCGGCGAGCCGGGATGGTTTCGAAAACCTGAGAGAAACCATCCCTTCTACTATAGACAAATGCGTGCACCGTACGGGCGGGAATCCATGCGCAGTATTATCGACCGCACACGGGCCATGAAGTACAAGCCCGGCGGAGGATGCCTGGCCCATCATATGCCGGTCGACTCCAGCCGGGGCGTGCAACGCGTTGCAGCCGATTATTATCGGCAATCCGAAGAAAATTACTCCGAGCTGCAAAAGGCAATGAGCCCGGTATACGCCTTTATTGTGCCGGAAAATAAACGGTACAAAAGAAGTGAGATCGTCTCCATTCCCGTCTATGCAGTAAACGACGACAGTAAAGAGGTTAATATACGAGTTACGCTGTCCGTTACTTCGCCGGTGGGGGATATGATATTGGAAAGAGAGTACCATCAGATGCTTGAAGCCGACTCTATGGCCTTGGCCCTTGACAACGCGCAGGTAAGGTTGCGCTGGGAAGGAGTCTACCGGGCGGTTATTGTCCTTCAAACGGGGAAGGACCGGCTGGAAAACGTCTATGAGTTGGAAGTCAAGTAACTTGAGCTGACAAGGTTTGTGCACGCAAAAGCTGGAGAATAACATGCGGATGTTTACCAAGAAGACCGCGCGGATAAGGGACAAGGCGAAAAAGGTCTCCCGGCAGATAGGCGAGAGAGCGATAGAGATCGACCGAGAGGACTACTTCCCTGCCGACTTGTGGGGCCTGCTCTGGGAGTCGGGTTACATGACCCTGCGGATTCCTAAAGAGTACGGCGGGGGCGGCTGGAGCTTGACCGAAGCTGTAGTGGTAGTAGAGGAGTTGGCCCGCGGGTGTGGCGCCGCTGCTTTGAACGTGCTGCTCCAGTCCCTCGCAGCCACTGCAATCGCCGAATTCGCAAACGAGCAGAGGAAAAAGGAGCTTTTGGGAAAAATAGTTGATGAAAGACAGGTATGCGCTTTCGCCCTGTCCGAGCCCGAGCCGGGACCGGATTCTCCCGCCCGCATCAGCACCGCTCGCAAGACAAAGTCGGGCTACGAGCTTTCCGGCAGAAAGACCTTTGTGTCGGGCGCACGTGAAGCCGACATGGTGATAGTTATCGCGGCGACCAATATAAAGGCAGGACTTAAAAAAGCGCTGAGCGCGTTTATAGTGCCCGCGGGGACCACGGGCATGCTTCCCGCATCCGAGCTTTCCCGGCAAGGGCTTCGCGGCGTTCCGGCCACCGACCTCGTGTTCGAGGGCTGCAAGCTGGACGCCGGGTCGCTGCTGGGCCGCGCCGGTCAGGGCTACGAGGTATCGCGGAGGTCTACTGTCGCCGCGCTCCCTTTAGCCGCGGCACTCTCCTGCGGCCTTCTCATCGAGGCCGTAAACCAGGTGGTGGAAATGGCCCGCACCCGGGACCCCGAGGCTTCGCCGCTGTCCGAGTTTCGTGCAATTGAGCTTACGCTGGCGGACATGGCCGCGGGACTGGACGCCGCGGTGGCCATGACGTGGGCTGCCGCCGGAGTTGTCGAATCGGGTTCCGAGGAGGCGGAAAGGATGTGCCGGCAGGCAAAGTGGACGGCAACGGAAGAAGCAATAAAAAGGATTGACGACGCTGCCGGGCTTTTCGGGATAAGCGCGGCCGTACAGGGGACCGTTCTGGAGAGATTGAGCAGGGACGCCCGGGCCAACAAGCTGGTGCTCGGTCCCAACCACCTTCACAAGATAGAAGCGGCCAGGAAAATGGTCCGGAAAAAGTAAGGCCCCCTACAGGTCCTTCGCTTCGTTAAATCCCTTCACGCCCAGCTCGAAGGCCTTCATGTTAAAGTCGCGCTTATCTTCGCTTCCCTCGAAGACCTCGGAGATGGTCTCTTTGAAGCGGTCCATGGGGATATCCAACAGGCCGGAGGCAGCCAGGGATCCCACCATGACCACGTTCTGGGCAACCAGCGTGCCCAGCTCCTTGGCAAGCTCCGTGCCCTCGACCACCTTGGCGCTCGCTGCCAGCTCGCCTATCTTGCCGAAAAGGTAGTCCATCTCCGGGTAGGACACCTGGCCGGACAAAACGCTGATGGGATAGTTGGGACGTGGATTGAAAATCACGTGGGTCTCTTGGTGTCCATAGTCCACCAGGATGCGCAGAGTCTCCAGCGGCTCGAAGCCCAGGATTACATCGGCCTCCCCCTTGGGAATGAGCGGGCCGTACTGGAACTCCCGCGAGAAGCGAACGTGGCTCATCACCGAGCCGCCGCGCTGCGAAGCGCCATAGGTCTCGCCTATCGAGGAGTAGTACCCCTCCCGGATCGCAGAGCTCGCGGTGAGCTGGCTGGCCAGGATGTTGCCCTGACCGCCAACGCCGGTAATAATGAGATTCAACGGGTCCTTGGAAAGAGCCATGATATGTCCTTTCTCGTAATTATTGTCTTTGAATAGAATCCAACACCTTTGAAAACCGCAACAGGCTGTCCGCGTTTTTCACGGCAAAAGCAGGTCTCCAATGATATAAAACAAACTCGCTCATGATCGAGTTGTATTCTTTGCCCTGAATGCCGCTGCTGCCGGGGGATGGAATCATTCCATGAACCTTCCTTCTTCTGCTCTTGCGGGCAATATCTATTAAGGTCCTTTTCGGCTTTTGCAGTGATTCAACCTCTATGGGAACATGTTCTGTCGAAACTCCCAAAAACTTTGCAATGCCTTCCCGGTCGGCAAGAAGCCATGATTCCACTTCCTGCACCGCAAGCCTGAGAAACATTGTCGGGGCTGGTACTGGAAGCTTTTCTTCTAAATAAACCGGCGCGCACTCGGCATCCTGGTCCAGGTCCATTAATACTATCCACGGCTGACGCATCCTCTTAGATGCATTGTTAAATTGATGGAGCCGCTTCAATATCCAATTTTTTCCTCTTTTGCCGATAAAATAACAATTGTTTATGGAAGTAACGGATATCAATTTCTGAGTAACAATCTTATCGAGCTGACCTTCTACTACCAAGGTCACGTAGCCGCCCTCCTCCATGCTTATTTCATCCAATCCAGAAGGCTTAACTGTTCCGCGTTCTCGGGAGCGGTCTCCGGAAAAGCCGACTCCGCAGCGCTCAGACCCGACTCCATCATGCTTTTGATCCTCTCGGACTCGACTCCCGGCTTTATCATTGTGCCTTCTTGGCCCGGAATCAAAAGCAGGACCTCTTCCGGGGCAATGCCTTCGTCAGAGAGCATCTCCGGGCTATGGGTGCTTACTATGATCTGTTTCTGACTCTTCCTCTCCACCTTGGCCATGATTTGGGGAAGGGTACTGACCACCTCGGGGTGAAGCGAAAGCTCGGGCTCCTCCAACAAGAGAAGGCCTTTGCCTTCCAGCAAGGCCCATAAAAAACCCATAAGCCGCAGTGTGCCGTCAGACATGTCGGATTCATCCTGCCAACTGCCGTGTCTCCTCCAGTGCTTGAATCTGACCATCAGGTGGGGAACGCCTTTGTTGTCCCTCTCCAGCCTGAAGTCCTCGAACTGGGGGACCGCTATCTTGACGGCCTCTTCAATCCTTCTCAACCATGCCTTCCTGGTATTGGCGTTAACCTTGGAGATATGGTCCAAAAAATCGCTTCCATAAGGGTCGTCTTCTTGGGGAACAACCCTGCTTGCATCCCTGATGATATGAGGAACAACGTGAAGGTAGTTCACGGATTTGAAGTGATTCGCAATCTCCCGGAACTCCCGGTTCATGCTCACTTGCTCGAGATGGGTCTGGGATATAAGCTCGGGGTCTGACTTTTCGCCGTTACGAGGCCTATCAAGAATCACGTTATTGTTCTTTTTTACTTTCTCCTTTTCGACAAAAGGCCGTCTCTGGTTGTCCTGTCTTATCTCCAGACGGTACTGCCATTTAACGTTTTCAGAACTTCTCAATAAACACTCTACGATAATTGAAGAATGCCTTCTGCCGGCTGCCGCCCTTAACCTGGAAACTCCGCCCCTGTTGTTGACCGATTTATATAAACCCTCGGCAGCCAGGTCCCTGAGGAAACGAAACACATCCAGGAAATTGGATTTTCCCGATGCATTTGGTCCGATCAAAAAACATCTCTCCTGTAAAGGGACATTTTCCACTTGTGCGAAGTTTTTCCAGTTTTGAAGAGATATTCTTGAAAACTTCATAGCAGTGATCTCTTAATGTTCTTCTTCCACCTTGATGGCCCTGTGGGGACAGATTTCCACGCAGAGCTCGCACCTGGTGCAGATCACGTCGTCTATCACGGCCTTGCCTTTGTCGTTGTCCCAGATCAGCGCGGGGCAGCCGAACACGCGGGAACAGAAGGCCATGCAGCCGCAGTCCTGTCCCACGCATGCCTCCTGGTCCACGTACACGCGGGGCCTCTGCTCGGTGAGCTCGCGGGTCTGGATGAGCTGGCACTTGTGTCGGAAGACGAGTACATTGAACTCGTTGCTTTGAAGCGCGTCATAAAGAACCGCGACCGCCTCGCGGATGTCGAAGGGGTCCACCACCTGGGGCTCGATCCCGAAGCCGCGGCAGACGGTGGGGATATCTATGGCCTCTACCTGCTCTCCCACCGCGTTCTTGCCGGTCCCCGGATGGGGCTGGAAGCCGGTCATGGATGTTGCGGTATTGTCGAGCACGATAAAGGTGAAGTTCGACTTGTTGTACTTGGCGTGGGCCAGCGCAGGCAGACAGGAGTGGAAAAAGGTCGAGTCTCCGGCAATGGCAACCACCGGCTGGTCCATGCCCAAGAGTTGTCCGAGGCCGGTGGCATGGCCGATGCCCGACCCCATGCAGGAGAGGTTCCGGGAAAGACTGTAACCGGTCTTGGTCACTCCCATGGAGTAGCAGCCGATGTCTCCGAGCAAAAACCCCTGCCGGTCATCGAGCTTGAGCGCGGTGCGGATTGCCCAGAAGCTTGCCCGGTGGGGACAGCCCGCACAAAAGGCCCATTCCCGGGAAGGCAATCCAAACCCCGACATCTCCTCCCGGGCCTTCTGGAACTTCTCCGAGGGCTGTGGCTTCTTCTTGCCGGTTATCTTGTCCAGGATGTCGCAGACAATGTCCACGTCCATCTCCCCGATCCCCGGTCCCTTGGGACCTGCCACGTGTCCGGTGCGCTTGCCGTAGATACGGGGAACATCGAGCTCGTCGAACACCCCGTTTGCTGCTACCACCTTGATGTTGTCCTCTAAAAACGGGTCGACCTCTTCGATCACTATTACCTCCCGGGCGTGCCACAGGTGCTTCATCACCAGCTCGTAGGGCATGGGCCACGTGGTGCCCAGCTTTAAAACACCCACCCTGTCGGAAAGGTTCAGCGTCCTTACCGCCTCCCAGGAGTACATGGAGCCGGTGCCCGAGGTTATGATTACAACCTCGGCGTCCTCCGGCCCCTGGTAGCTGTTGAAAGGAGAACCCTCGAACTCCTTTCTGATGGCTTCGTTCTTCTGGTGCAGAAGCGGGTGCATGATGGGATGGGACAGGAACTTGTCGAAAGGTCCGACCTCAGGGCTGCGGTTTTTTTCAGGAAGTTCCCCCAGCGTCACGTTTCCTCGAGCATGCGATATGCGGGTCACCGACCGGACCAGGGTTATCAGCCTCTGTTTCTCGGATAGCTCGAAAGCGTACTTGATCATTTCCTTGGCCTCGGCTATGTTGCCGGGCTCGAGCAGGGGAAGCTCGGCCAACCGCGCGTGCGCCCGGGAGTCCATCTCGTTGGTCGAGCTGTGGGCGGAAGGGTCGTCAGCCACGGCAACCACCACGCCTCCCTTGATGCCGGCGAGGTTCATGGTGTTAAGCACATCAGAGGCCACGTTGACCCCGTTCTGCTTCATGGCGGAGAGAGCGCGGAGTCCTGCAAAGCTCACTCCCACGCAAGCCTCCAGCGCGGTCTTCTCGTTCACCGCCCACTCGGCATGGTGGCCGAAGTACCTGGCGCCGCGGGCCAGAAACTCCTGTATCTCCGAAGACGGAGACCCCGGATAGGAGCTTGTAAAATCCACTCCCGCCTCCAGCGCGCCCCGCACAATGGCCTCGTTGCCCATCATCAAAACCACCTTGCCAGGAGAGTCCTGGAATATAGGGTTCATACTCCGCTCCCTTCATGAATAAAGATTAAATTAAAAAGTCGTCAATTGTCCGGACCGTTACCATGTGACAATACAGATTTTAAAAAATCATACCATTGTTGCCGGGCGTTGACAAAGTATGCGCTTCCGGGCGTACCTGCTAAGCTTCTTTGCGACCGCTCTACACGGTAAACTCTAGCTTTCCGTTGATGTTGGGTTTGCCGGTGTTGCCTTTGCCCAGGTTGGCGGTGCCGTCTTTGAAGCCCCGGACGTTCAGGTCGGCAAGATCATATGGGTCCAGCATGGCGACGTGTGCGGAGAAGTTTTCCTGCCGGGCGACCCGCTCCATGTCCGCCTTATAGCGGGGCGACACTCGCGTTTCGGTCCCCAGGTACTTGAAGATGGGCGCGTTTCTCGATTCTTCCCGGAGGCGGTGGAGCCTGGTATAGGCGCTGGTGTACTCGATGGTGCACTTTTTTCCCCGCCGATTTATTTTCAGAACCCTGTATCCGCAGGGGTACTCGATCAGGCAAGGCACCTGGATGTGGGTGGTATAGGCGTCGTCCGGGAGGCTCCCGGCCCGGTTTTTCTTCTCGAACTGGTCCGTGCACACGCCGTGGTAATGTCCGCTCAGGACGAGCTTTACCTGCGGGTGCCGCGCGAACAGGTCGTGGAGTTGGTAGCGCGCCGCAGAGCGGGCGTTCCGGAAGTGGGTCCTGGTCATGAGGTATGCGTTCATGAGGGGCGGCACTATGCTGATGGGATAGATAGGATGATGTGATGCCACAATCACCGCCCTGCCCTTCAAGCCGTTCAACTGGTCTTCGAGCCAGTCGATCCGGTCCTGGCTCAAGCCGAGCGAATTTAAGCCGAAGATGGTGGTGTTCAAGACGATGAGCGAGAGCCACTCGGTCAGGTGCGCCACGTAGTCGGTCTCCTTTTGGCGGGGACCGAAGTTCTGGTAAAACTCGGCTATGTCTTCGTCGGTGCTTTTGGGCCCGCGGGGCGCGAAGTCCGTGTACATGTCGTGGTTGCCGATGGCCACCATGGAGTTGTCGCGGATGGATGCAGGAAGGCCGTTAAGGCCGTCCAGAACAAGTTGCTGTTCCTCCCGCCGGCCCCGCTCGGTCAGGTCGCCGCAGATGAGCACCGCGTCAATGCCGGCCCGGCCGTAGTTGGCCCGGTCGTCCGGGTCCCTGGCAAACACTTCATCGTAAAACTCGAGCCGGTGCCGGCCTTCGCTTGCCTGGCCGAGTACGTCCCGGTAAAGCGCCTTGCTGCCCTCCTCGACAAAATGGCCGATGAGATGGTAATTTCCACTTTCTTTGTTGCCGGCGTACTTGTTCAGGCAAAGATGGGTGTCAGCAAGCACCGCCAGGTTAAGGCTGTCCGCGCCCTTCCAGAAAGGCGCCAGCGCCGGGTACATGTCCCATTTCTTCTCCCGGACTTGTCTCTCGCCCGCGGGCGCTGCAAAAGACCGGTCGGAACGCACGCCCAATGTCTCTGAAACCTCCTGCGGCCGGGCATAGTAAAAGCTCTTCTCCACCAGGTGAAGAAGACGGCTCTGGAGAAAACGCGAACGCAGCTCGATCTCGCTACCGCGGGCCTTAAGCTCCAGAAAGCGGCAGCCGCAGGGATAGGTCGCGGGCGAACAAGTAACCAGACACAAGGCATTGGTCTCGGGCACAAACTCGGCCCGGTTCTTCATGGCGCCGCCGCAAAGGACCAGGACCACCCGGGGATGTACTTTTAGAACCTTTAACAACTCGATACGGTCAGGCTCCGCGAGTTCAGCCTCCTTCCTGCCTTCCGCTTCCAAAGGAGGCGAATGAAAAACGAGCACTGCGGGGACGTTCTCTTCTTTTTCAAGCTCTCTTCTAAGCCAGTTAAGCTGCTTCTCTCTTTCCGCAAACCTTCCTACGCCAGTGAAGGGGGCTGCGTCCGAGGTGTCAAGGTGGAAAAAGCGGACGCCCTGATCGATATAGGAGTAATATGACTTGCCGCTTTCAAAGCCGAAACCGGAAAGGCTTTCCATGAACGCCTTTTTGTCGAGCGTGGCGGAAAAGTCTTTCTCGCCAAAACAGAGACGCGTCCGGGGAGAAAGGTTTTCCAAGCTGGAACGGACCTTGGCGAGCTGATCCTTTTTTCCGGAGCGGAGCAGGTTGCCGGAATGGACCAGGAGGAAGTCTTCCCTGCCCGCGATTGCTGCCGCCTGTTCTGCGAGGTCTTGGGCCAGAGCATAGGTCTCTCCGATCATGTAACCGCGATGGAGGGCGTTGCTCCTGCCTTCTTTGTCACCGGAAGCAAACAAAGTGTCGGTAAAGTGAGCGAAACCCGCCTCCACGCTGCCCAGGTCTGCGCGCGCCTCGAAGCTCCAGCTTCCCGCCATGCCCGCGGCAAAAGCGGCACCGCTTATCTTCAGAAACCTTCTCCTGTCTTCGTCGTAACCACCGCTCATTTTAAAGCCTCCCTTTCTTTGCCCCTCTTTATGCGGTCCATCTTTTCCTGAACCGTATTATATATCTATCCTCGCCGGGAAGAGAAGTCTTGATACCACTTGAAGAGCTCACGGGCGTTCTCTTCTATGGATTTCACTCCGGGTATGGAAGCGGCAAGGTTTTCGAGCTCGGAGGGGTTGGAAACAATCTCTCTTATCACCCGCGCGAGGTCGTGGGGGTCTCCTGACCGGAAGGTCCGGCCGCCTCCGTTTTCCAAAAGCTCCTTCATGCCCCCCATGTCGGATGCAATCACGGGCACTCCCCCCATGAAGGCCTCGTGGATGGTAAGCGGCGAGTTCTCGTACCACAAGGAAGGGACTATCACCATGTCCAGGCCGGCCAGGACAAGGGCTATGTCCTGGTGCTCGAACCTTCCCAAAAACCGGGTGCGCGGGTTTCGCGACATCCGCCGGAGCCGCCGGGCATAGGCGGGGAACCAGCCCAGCTCGCCGTAGACCCGAAGCTCGGCGGACGTGTCCGCCACTATGTTCATGGCCTCCACAGCCACGTGCAGGCCCTTGTGCTCGACCGGCGTGCCCACGTACCCGAGGCGCACGCCCTCCCCCGGCTTTTTTTTCAGTCCCTGGAAAGGTCTTTTATCAAAGCCATAATCGGAATGGACGATCCTCTCCCGGTCCACTGCGCCGGCCTCCACAGTTTTTTCGAGCAGGAACCGGGAAGGCGCGATAACCAGGTCGGCGGCTGCCAGTGCGTTCTTCATTGTCCTTTGTCTTTGTTCGATCATGGCAAGCCGTTTCTTATAGGACGAGTCCGGGTCGCTGAGCTCGCGGGCCTGCTTCCAGAAGCGGAGCCGTTCTACAAGCGGCCTGGGCAGACTCCTCTTCATGGCATGTGCGGTCCGGACCAGGGCCTCGTAGGTCCTTCCCAGAGTGGTGTTCTCCGCGCTGCCGGAGTAAAGAACCCCGATGGCGTTTCCGCACTGCGCGCATTTTTGCGGCACTGGGCCGGAGCATAGCACAGCTCGCGGCTGTAAGAGCAGTATAGGCGGACAGATGAACCAATAGTCGGCCAGGGTTACAAGCACGGCCGCTCCGTGTTTTTTGGCTGTTTCGATCATTCCCGCAGAGAGCCGGAATGTATGCTGAAAATGGACCACGTCGGGCCGGAGCTCGGCGAGGATTCCCTCGAAAGCGCGGTCAATCCTTCCGTCGGTATAGGACTCGGTGAAGTTGCGGGGCTCATGCCGGTAAATCCGGAACACGGGTATGTCCTGCCAACGGTCTTCTTTTATTTCGACGGACTGTTGGGAGGGCGGTCCGTCCTCCGAGGCCAGGACCGCCACTTGGTGCCCGTCCTTTTGGAAGCGGCTTGCCAATAGCGAGGTATATATCTCCGTCCCTGCCTGGTGTTTGGGCAGGAAGTAATGTACGACGTAAAGAATATTCATCTTAGGAGCGGCGCTTTATGACCTTTTCATAGAGGTTATACAGGGGAGTTGACTTCACCTTGTCCATGAAGTCCTGGAGTGCAGTCACTTGCTCGCGGAGAGCTTTTATCTCTTCGTCCTTTTCCACCAACTGAGCGACCAGCGACTCCCGCTCCCGGTCCTTTGCTTTCAGGGCCATGGTACGGGCCAACTCGATGACCAGGGACACTCCTCGGGTGTCGGCGACCTCTACTGTCTCGCCCGTTGCCAAACCGGCGAGCTTTCCCCACCTCTCTCCAAGGCCCTCATAGGACCCTATCAAAAAATGCCTGTACGCCGGTTCCGCCTTGTCGAACTCGTAAAACGCGCGGTTATATGCCTCCATGAAAAAGGGGACCACGGGCGCAAGCTCGGGGTCCGAGTCCAGGGTGTAATAAGCCGCCATCATCAGCATCCACCTGTCCAGCCGCCCGCTGGGTATGACCTGCACGTCAAGTCCCTGCTCAACCATGCAGACCGTGGTGCTTACCATATCGGGAAGCTCGGCTTCGAGGTGCTCCTTTAAGAACTCCTGTTCATAGCCGGCATGGGCCAAGATGAACTCGTAAGCTGCGCGGTCCGCGGCCTTGACAGCGTCGGAGGCGAAAGGCGCTGCTACTATCACGCATGACTCTGCCACCCTGCAGAGCTCGAGGATGAAATCAGTGCGAAGATGCGGAGGCACGTGCTCGAGGGTGTCCAGGGAGATGACCGCCCCGAAGGAGTTGTCCGCAAACGGGAGCTGTAACCCCTCTGCCCGCACGTATCCTTGGCATGCTCCCTCCAGCCGGTCCGCTATGGTAATGCTCCGGTCCGGAAGGAAGCGGGTCAGCCGTGGAGGAAAACCTCCGACCTCCAACATGGAAAGAGGAGAATCTTCCCCTTCGAGGACAGGGACCACCTCGGCAAGGAGCCGATATCTCTGGTACTGGTCAAAAGGAAGCTGGTAGACGCTGTCGATTTTCTCCTCCTTAGGCAACCTGTCCCCTGTCATACATGTTACCGCGATTGCTCTTTTTACCTCTCCCTGACCTTGCGGGCGGGAATCCCTGCAACCACCGCCATTTCCTCGACCTCGCCGCTTACCACCGAGCCCGCGGCCACTACAGACCCCTTTCCAAGCCGGCTGCCCGGCAGGACCACTGCGCCCGCTCCGATCCATACGTCGTCCTCAACTACCACTTCCTCGCTCTGTTGCGGCTGGTCCTGAATGGGGGTCTCCGATGCAATGCCGTGGTTGGCCCCGATTATACATGACAGCGGGCCCATGCTCACCTTGTGGCCTATGTTTATGGCGGAAGCCACCGCGCGTATGGTCGCGCCGAAGGAACACACGAAATCATCGCCGATTGTTATGAGCTCATGTCCCATGAAGATAACGCAGGGCTCGACCCGGGGATTTTTCCCGACCCGCATGCCGTTTTCCCGGGCCTTGTCCAAGGAGTGACCGTGCATGAAAGACGCTTCCTGCTGCCACCACCTAAGAGACCTGTCGTCGGACAGCCACAGCCTTCCCTCCTTGAGCTCGCGGTAGAGCCTGTCCACCTCGGGATCGCTCATCATGCGGGCTACAAACTTGAGCTTTTTTAAAAACGCCATTAGTGCACCAAGACGGACATGGTTCAGGACAGCGCTCCGGCGCGGTTCTCCCTGCCTGCTCCGTTGTTCTCCCCGAAGTTGCTGACCAGGTGGGGACGCGACCAGAAGGCTGCGCAGTACTGGTTCTCGCCGGGTGGAGTTATCGTCCTTAGCTTTAAATCCACCTTTTTGCCGCCGAACATGGTAAGGTCAACCTCCCGGTCAAGCCAGCCTTGCTGGGACTCCTCTGCCTTGGGATTTATATGCTCGGTAAATACCAGCCTTTCTTTGCGCAGGCGGGTTTTCACCAGTATTTCGAAAGTAACCCCCCCGCCCGGCTTGTCATAAACGTCCGGCGACATGGCTATGCCGAAACGGAGCCTGCTTTTGGGCCTTACGTGAACCTGGTAGCCGGCGCTGGCGGGCGGATGCATAAGGATGCACATGCGGTCTTCCCCTTCGATGCGGACCCTGGTAAGGTCAATGAAGTCCTTTTCTTCCGTGTCCAGGCGTGCGGACTCGAGCAAGGCAGCGAAATCGGCGTACCCTTGCTGGGTCTTCACCGCCTCGATCCGGTTGGCCAGCACCAGAAACTCCCTATGCAGTTCGTAGACCTTTCCCTTGGGCAGGCCGGGCAGGTCGAGCACCGGACGGCTGTGGAAAAACGACGTGCTTTCCCCCGACTTGGCCAGCCCCTGCTCGATGCACTTATTGTAAAGAGGCGTTCCGGGAAAGGGGTAGAATATGGACACCTGGAGGTGGTGGGGCTTGATTATGCGGTTCAAATCCATGGTCTCCCGGATGGTCTCTTCGGTATCGCCGGGGACCCCGATCATGTTGA
>CAYQTK010000061.1:0-19976 GCA_964420375.1 uncultured bacterium | reverse complement strand
AGGGTCAAGCACCAGCGAGCCCTGCCAGACCTCGATGCCGTCCCACACCCCGTCAGTATCAGTGTCCACTGCAAGAGGATCGGTAGTGTAGGTGTTGACCTCTTCGCCGTCATCGAGCCCGTCCCCGTCGGTGTCCGCAACAGCGGGATCGGTCGAGTGAGTGTGGACCTCGGGCCCGTCCTCCAGGCCGTCCCCGTCAGAGTCGACCACTGTGGGGTCCGTATCGTAGGTGTACTCGTCGCCGTTGACAAGACCGTCACTGTCGGCATCGTCGTCGGTGTCGTCGCTGTTGGGGTCCAACCCGTAGTTAACTTCCCAGTCGTCCGGCATGCCGTCTCCGTCGGTGTCCGTAGACAGAGGGTCGGTCCCATAGGTGAGCACCTCTTCGCCGTCTGAGAGTCCATCGCCGTCGGTGTCCGGATTGCAAGGATCGGTTTCTCCACCATTCACTACTCCGTCGGCGTTCATGTCCTCTCCGGCCACGCAGACCAGAGTGGCGCCGTCGTAAACAGTGGTGTTGCCGTCGCAGAGTCCGTCTCCGTCGCTGTCGGCCGTAAGCCCGAATGTGCAGTAGCTGAACTCGATTCCGTCATCAAGTCCGTCATCATCAGTGTCGGGGTCGCAGGGGTCGGTCTCGCCGGGATCGACGATTCCGTTGGTGTTGCCGTCTTCCGCACCCACACATGTTCTCCCTGCTATGACCTCGGTGGTCACTCCGTCGCATACTCCGTCGTTGTCGGAGTCATAATCGTTCTCCGAGGTGCAGTAGGTCTGTTCCAGGTCATCGTTCAGGCCGTCCCTGTCGATGTCGAAGAAGACCCGTGCGTTTGTGAGCCGTATTCGGGTCATGTCGTCGGCGTCCTTTGCTCTTATCAGCACCCGGTTTTCCCCGTGCGATTCAGGGTCATCTCCCAGTGTCACGTAAGTGAAGGTATACTGGTTCCCTGCCTGGCTTTCCAGTGAGGCCGGGCGGGTGGACACCTCGACAGTGGGCCCGTCGGTCACCGTTCCTCCGGCAGTAAAAGTTATGGTGATGGTCTCGCCTCCAAAAACCTGGCCCGGCGACACGTTGACGTCGGAGAAGAACCCGGAGCTGTAGTTGCCGTAAAAGACTTCGCCCTTGCTTCCGTCGTCGTTCACATCGTATATCAGCTCATCAATCTGGCTTTCGACCGTGGTCCCCCAATAGTTGTCCATGGCATAGATGTCGTTTGAAGACCCGTTATAAAAGGTGTAGCCGGTGAACCCTGCGTGTACCAGGCCGTTTCCTCCAATGCTTCCGAGTGCTCCGCCTCCGAAGTCGGGCTGGGCGCCGGCGCCGATGGCCACGCTTGTGTTGGTATCTCCTACGAGCACGTTGTTCTCGAACTTTCCGGTGCCGCTTTGGATGTCAAAGACGGTTCCGCCGTAACCTTCCAGGTAATTGTCGGTAATGGTTGCTGTATCGGGTATCCCGGAAACGCGGACTCCTCCCTGGGAGAAGCGGGTCAACTGGCAATGGTCCATGGAGAAAGCGGAGACGTTGCCGGCTTGCAGGCCCATCGTTACATAGTCCGCCACCACGTAAGAAAGGGACACTGCGGTATTATTCACGGTAATGCCGTTCCAGTCGCCGGTTTGGGGAGCGCTTTGTGCAGATGTAAAGGTGAGAGGACTGCCGTCTTGTCCGGAGATATTCAATGTTCCCCCGCTGGTGATACCCGTGCCGGAGACGAATTTCCACGTGCTTCCCGGCAGGCTTATATCCACCGAGGCCCCGTTGCCGATAGAAATATTTGAAGCCACCAGGTAGTCTCCCTGCTGGTCCCAGGTCCGGCTGCCTGCGGAGTCAATGACAGAGGGACTCCAGAGCCTAACTTCCGCGGTATTGGCATCTATGGTTATGGTGTTGTTATGCATGTTGCCCAGGTAATGAGGTGCCAGGTTATAGATCACAAAGTTATGGCTGGTCCCGCTCAACCGGTTGTTCTGGAGGGAGGACACGGTGGAGCCTTCCACGTTGATTACGGGGTTTGTATTAATGGCATCGATGCTGTTTCCGTTAATGGTTGTGCTGTCCAGATACTTCAGGGTGAGGTTGGATGAAATGCTGGATCCGGAGAGGCTTGCCGAACCTGATCCGGTGTTTCCGGAGACCGATATGGGAGCGCTGTCCCAGACCAGTTGACTTGCCTGAAGCTGGGCGCTGTCCGAAACGGTTGGTGTTTGCAGGCTTACGCCCTCCCATGATCCGGACTCGGCCTTCATGTGGAGCGGATTTCCGGCCTGCCCGTCGAGGGTGAGAGCGCCGTTTCCGTTTATGCCGCTGCTTGAGGAGAATGTCCAGGTGCTCGCTGGATTGTTGATGGTGAGGTCTCCTCCATCCAGGCAGATGTCGCAGGTGACATAGAAGGAATGAGCGTGGTCCCATGTCTGGCTATTGTCTATGCACTGGGGGTTTGAGGAATGAACGTGGATGTCCGCGTCCACCGATCCGGTCATGGTGTTTCCGGACAATGCCTGTATGTACTTGGGAGGCAGGCTGTTTATCAAGTACTGGCTGGCGTCTCCCTGGAAGGTATTGTTGTTTATGGAGAGCACGGTAGAGCCTCCGAGTTCGAGGGGAACTGCGCCTGCGGGCGCGGTCAGGGAGTTATTATCGAAAGTGAGCCCGTCGCTGTTGTGGAGTTCCATGTCCACGCGGGTCAGGTTCGAGTTGGTGACGGACGAGGAGCCCATGCGGTCCGCGGAGCTTCCGTTTACGTTCAAGGTAGCGTACCCGTAATTCACGTAGTCCATGTTAAAGGAGTCGCCGTCGTCGGCGGTGAGAGTAATACCTCCCCAGTCGCCGTATGTCGGTGAAGCCAGGTCGCTTCTGACTTCGAACACCGTGTTTCCCGTCCCTGTCAGGGCGAGGCTTCCGCTTCCGGTAAGCCCGTAGCCGTTTTTAAACCTCCACTGGGAGCCGGGCCCGGAAAAGGATATGCCGGAGCCCGCGGACATGCAGACGTTGTCGTCAATTATAAAAGTGGTTTCCGGCTGATATGAGCTGCCGGTGTCCCCTGCGCAAATTCCCTCATCAGAGTTAACGTAGAACCCGGCGTCGGAGTAGCCCAGCAGGGTGTTTTGGTTTATGTGCCCCAGGCTCTGGGGGGGGAACTCGTAGACCGCGTAGGTGATATTTGAGCCCGATAGGTAATTGTCGTCCAGCGAGGACACGCCGGATTTGCTCAAAGTCAGCGGATACTCGCTGTCGGGAGCCTCAACGGTGTTGGCGTCAAATACCACGTCGCTTACGTGTGAGAGGTCCGCGGCTACGTTGAAGTAGGAGTTGGTCACGTTTGCGCTTGCGATGTCTGTTGCCGGATCGTTGGTAACCAGCGGCCCGTACTTCCAGTCCACGTAATGGAGGCCGAACACCTGGCTTCCGTTGTCAAGGGTTATGCCGTCCCATTGGGTAGATCCGGAGACCGGTCCGAACAACAGTCTGCGCCCGTTCTCTCCGAACGCGGTAAATGATCCGTCCGCGCTGATCCCGAAAGTGGTTATGCCTTCCTGCATGAATGTATAATTGGACCCGGCGCCGTCTACCCGCACCGAGCCTCCGGCGGACACGCACAGGTCCTGGTAGATGTGGAACCTGGCGTCCTCCTGGCCCCAGACCTGGGTGTCGGGTATACATGGCGAATAAGCATCCGACTGGTCCACGTAAAAGTCGTAGTACTGGCCGCCGTTCAAGGTGTTGCCGGAGATGGCGCCCAGGTATCTGCCGGGGAAATCCTTTACCAGTCCGTCATTCATGGAGGCGCCGTTGATCACGTTGTTGGTGAAGCTGCTGACATGGACCTCGCCGCTGAAGGTCACGGCGTGGAAGAAGGAGAAGTTTATGGGCGTCACAGAAGAGCCGTCCATGGAGAAGTCGTCTACATCCTCGATGATCAAGTTTGGATACTCGATAGTCGAGTCTGTTATGGACACGCTCCCGTTGGTTGCCCCTCCTTTTCCCCGGAGTATGATATCGCACCTTCCCACGAAGGCGTTTCCCAGGGAGATGGTGCTTCCCGCAACCATGTCTCCGTCTATGCCGCCGAAGGTATCGGAGTCATCAGCATCGTAATTGTCCGCCTTGAACTCGACGGGAGCACCGACCGGATCGGTCTGGAAGGACCCCTCATCCAACCATATATAAGAGGTGGACCCGAAAAGATACTGGGTCCCCTGGCCGGTGACGTTAACCCCGCCGCCCGGTCCCACGCATACGGTGGTGCCCTGGATTAGAAAAGTTGCGTTGTCCTCCGCCCACTGCACGCTGTCGCTGATGCAACCAAAAGCGGGGGTGGTTACCAGAACGTCGGCCACCGAGGTCGTCCCGAAGTCGTTTCCCTGGAAAGCATGTAAAAACATGTGGCTCACGTCCCGTACCGCGTACTCCACGGAGTTGCCGTTAAAGGTGTTATAGCTTATGGATACCGCGTAAGAGTTTTCATTGTCATTGGTCGAGGGGGATATGACCAATGGCGTGACCCCGGTTGCGCCGTCCACGGTGTTGTAGTCGAAATAAAGGGCGCCGGTGAAGTTCACGTTGATTGCCGACGAGGTAAAATGGGTGTTGTTCAAATTGGCATAACCCAGCTTGTTGGTGTTCTCTTTTCCGCTGATGGAAATGTCCGCGTTGTTCCACTGGGCGTAAGATATGCCCAGGGTGTGGCCCTGGCCGGCGTCAACCTCAAGCCCGTCCCATGTGGTGGTCAGTCCCTCCAATACTATGGGATCGGTACTGTCGCCGTATAAAAACAGGGACCCGTACTGGATAAATCCGTGGGTGGAGGGGAACTTGAAGACGGCGCCGGGAGCGTCAACTGTCAGGCTCCCGCTACCGGTTATGTGCATCTCCCGGGTGAGAATGTAAGTCGCCTTCTGCGTGGCTACCTTGGTGGCAGTTATCTGCTGGACGGCTTGGGTATTGTCTAGAAGTATCTTATTGTCTCCGTCGCAGGATAAAGTATTTCCGGAGAGCGTATTTATCAAGGTGGGTTCCAAGTACTCGATACAGTAATTACTGGTGGTGCTGAAATTGTTATTCGAGATGGACCTTACGCTGCAGCCGTCAAGGGAAACCTGCACGTCTCCGGACAAGGTGCTGTCTTCAATGTATAAATAGGCCATCTCAGATATCTGGATATCAGAGTCGGTTACTTGCGAGTCCTTAATGTCAAGGGTATACAAGCGGGCACCCTCCATGGCTGAGCCCGATATCTGCCCGTTTTCAAAAAGGACATTATAAATGTAAACCTCTCCCTGGTTGGAATTGTCCAGGTCGATGCCGACCCAGCTTCCGTTCTCCTGGAAAGAGGTCATTACCGTCTGGCTGCCGGTAGTGTCTCCTGCTTCCAATGTCCCCTGAATGGTTAGATACACGCTCGACTTAAAGGCGCACTCCTCACCTGCCCCGATTGAGAAAGTGTCATTGCTCAAAAAGACAAGAGGCTCGTTAAAAACGTAACGGTCAGCAGTGCTGGAGTACACTACGCCAGTGGTAGTATCAGAGGACAACATGGAAAGGGTATATGTTGTGCCGCTGTTGGAACTGGTCCAGCCATGGACGGTGAGAGGGAAAAGAATAATCAACACCGCCATTCCCGTAAAAAGCCCGGCCGTCTTTTTCATCATCTGATCTCCTTTTTGGATTTAACTTTCTGAATTGAAATATTATTTGACATTATATCCCTATGATATTCAGCAAATACCGTGCCCCCCTGGCCGCAAGGGCAAAGTTTTCTCGTAATTTTCCATAATCAAATCTCTTTTTGGCTATTTGAACATTATAGACCAATGCCTTTCAATGTTCAATGAAATATTTGCGGCTGACAGAGGCTCTTATTTGAAAAAAATCCATGGCTCGTCTACCCTTGTTAACTGGTTATGAAAATGAACTGCAGGCTTTTTCTCATCCGACACGGGGAGACCGTCTGGAACCGGGAGCGGCGTTGCCAGGGCTTTTCCGACATTCCCCTCAACGAGGAGGGCGAAGAACAGGCCCGGGTGTTGTCGAGAGTGCTCTCTTCCTATCCCCTGGACGCTGTTTATTGCTCGGACCTGGTCCGCTCCCGCCGCACTGCGGAGATCGTGGCCGCCCCCCACCATATCTCGGTCCGGGTCGACGTCCGGCTCCGGGAGCTTAACCAGGGCGAGTTGGAAGGGTCGAGTCTCGAGAACCTGCTCGCCGAGCACGAGGAACTTCTCAAGGAATGGATGGAAAGGCCCAAAGACGTGATCATGCCCGGCGGCGAGTCCCTGGCCACGCTCCAGAAGAGAGCCTGGCAGGCGGTCCGGGACATCGTAAAGAGTCATTCTGATAAAACCGTGGCAGTTGTGGCCCATAACCTTTGCAACCTTTGTATAATATGTAAAGCCATCGAGCTCGACCTGAACCACTTCCGGAGACTGAAGATGGAAAACGGGTCCATCACCGAGATACTGTTCACACCCAACCATCCGGTCCTGGTCCGCATCAACGAGAGCAGGCACCTGGACTGAGGGGCCTGGTCGATCTCCGGGTTACAATGCATATCAAATCTAATAGACGGCTGCCACGCATATATCTGTCCGGTAAGAACGGCTTTGTTTACGGAAGGGTTAAATGGAGATAGGACTTCTTAAAGACCTGATCATAATTTTCGGCCTGGCCATTGTGGTGACCTTTGTGTTCAGCCGGCTGCGGGTGCCGGTGGTGGTGGGACTTCTCATCACCGGCGTGCTTTGCGGCCCGCAGGGGCTGCGGCTGGTGCACGCCACCCACGAGGTCGAGGTCATGGCGGAGATCGGTGTGGTCCTTCTCCTGTTCACCATCGGCATCGAGTTCTCTTTCGAGTCATTGGTCCGCATTAAGCGCGCCGCACTACTGGGAGGATTGCTGCAAGTAGGACTGTCCTTCCTCGCAGGCGCGGCCATCACCCTGGCCACCGGCAGGGACACCAGCCAGGCCGTGTTCTTCGGGATGCTCCTGGCGCTCTCCAGCACCGTCATAGTACTCAAGCTGCTCCAGGACCGGGCGGAAATGGACAGCCCCCACGGAAAGGTCGCCCTGGGAGTGCTCATCTTCCAGGACATTGCCGTGGTCCCCATGGTGCTCATCGTTCCCCTGCTGGGAGGCGGAGAAGGGGACTTTTTAAACTCGATGCTCATGATGGCGGCCAAGGCAGGCGGCGTGCTCGTGCTGGTGTTCCTGCTCGCCCGCTACGTGGTGCCGGTTTTGCTTTACCAGGTGGCGAAGTTGCAGTTCCGCGAGGTCTTCCTGCTCTCCATCATCTTCATCGGCATGGGGGTCGCTTTTTTGACCTATCGCATCGGGCTGTCCCCCGCATTAGGGGCTTTCCTCGCCGGACTTATCATCTCCGAGTCCGAGTACTCCCAAAAAGCGCTTTCCGACCTCCTGCCCTTCCGCGACGTGTTTATAAGCCTGTTCTTCGTGTCCATCGGCATGCTCCTCGACACCGGGTTCGTGCTAGACTACTGGATGATGCTTATTCCCCTGGCCATGGGAGTGATCCTGGTCAAGTCACTGCTGGCGGGAGCATCCACCATTATTATCGGCCTTCCCCTCAGGGTCGCCGTACTCGCCGGGATATGGCTTTCGCAAGTCGGGGAGTTCTCCTTCATACTGGCCAAAACGGGCATGGACTACGATCTCATGGACAAGTCCACCTTCCAGGTATTTCTCGCCGTGTCCATCTTCACCATGATGGCCACGCCACTCATCGGCGGAGCAGCGCCACGCCTTGCCGACCTGGTGATGAAGCTTCCTCTCCCGCAGCGATTGAAAAACGGCTTCCATCCCCTCCAGGAAGAGGGATCCGGAGAACAAATGGAGGACCACCTTATCATTGTGGGCTACGGGCTCGGCGGAATGCAGCTCGCCTCTGCAGCAGCGGCCGGAGAAATAGATTATATAATCATCGAGCTCAACCCCGAGACCGTGAAGAAGGAAAAGGCCAAGGGGCTGCCCATCTTTTACGGTGATGCCGCCCAGGAGGAGGTTCTCGAGCACGCCGGAATAGAAAACGCCCGCGTGCTGGTGGTGGCCATACCCGATATGGCGGCCACCAGGCGCGTAGTATTAAACGCGCGGCACCAAAACCGCGGTTTGCACATCATCGCCCGCACTCCCTTCATAAAGGAGATCGATGCCCTCCGCAAGATGGGCGCCGACGAGGTCATACCCGCGGAGTTCGAGACGTCCATCGAGATCTTCACCCGCGTGCTCATGAAGTACCTGGTGCCCAAGTCCGAGATCGAAAGGTTCATAAACGACATAAGGGCCCAGGGGTACCAGGTGATCCGGTCTCTGCCCTCCGAAAGCAGACAGGCCATCTGTAATATCACCGATCAGGCTCCCGGCCTGGAGATATCCACAATGACGGTGGAAGCCGGCGCCGAAGCAGAGGGCCGGACCCTGGAGAGTCTTGCGATACGAAAGCACTACAACGTGTCCGTGCTTTTGATAAAAAGGGGAGAAGAACACATCACCAATCCCGGAGGAGACACCGCCATGGAAACCGCCGACTCGGTGGTTATGCTGGGGACCCCTCAAAACCTCGCCCGCGCAGCAGAGCTGTTCCATTTTTCAGAATAATAAATGCGAATGACAACCCCGTTCGTGAAAGACATGCCGCCTTGACTTGGAAAGAAGCTTTCCATATTCTGAAACATCGGGAGTCTTAAACCAAGGGAGAAGGCGGGAGACGACCTGTACATGGCTATATGGAATCTACACTTAAGCAGGGTAAGCTCGATGAGTGATGCTCGGGAAAAGCTCGAGATGATAGGGGCGGACCGGGACGGCGTCTCTGCAATGGAGCAGAAGCCGCTGTTGTATCCTTTGAAGCTCGAGTCCGTGCCGGCCACAGCGGCGCTTAAGATAAAAAAAGAGCTGGTGGGCATGGGCGGAGACGCCGCGGTCTCCCACCATGCGTATGAGAAGAAAGCCGACTCCACCGACGTTCTCATGATGGCCACCGTCTACCACTACTCGATGCTGGCCCGGCGGATTGCCGGCTCTGCGGACGGACTTTCCGAACTGGCGGCCGAGCTTCCCCCTTTCCTGGAAAGGATCGAGCGCAGCAGTTTCAATCTTAAGGCGGGCAAGCACACCTTGTTGCTTGGACACCGGCCGGTGTTCATGGGCATTATCAACTGCACCCCCGACTCCTTTTATGACGGCGGAAGGTTTTTCGACCCGGAAAAGGCAGTGGCCAGGGGCAGGGAGCTTATCAGAGAGGGCGCTGCTCTCCTGGACATAGGCGGCGAGAGCACCCGGCCGGGCGCGGAGTCGGTCTCCGCGGAAGAAGAGCTCGAGCGGGTCCTGCCGGTGATCGGGGAGCTCTCGGACAGTAACGCGCTCTTGTCCATAGACACCAGCAAGGCAGAGGTGGCCAGGAAAGCGATAGACTCCGGCGCCTGCATTATAAACGACGTGTCCGCGCTGGCCGACCCGGACATGGCCGGGGTTGCAGCGGACAGCGGAGCCGCGGTGGTCCTCATGCACATGCTGGGAACGCCCAGCACCATGCAGAAGGACCCGGATTATGACGACCTTTTCGGCGAGATAATCTCTTACCTCGACGAGCGCATGGAAAAGGCAATGAAAGCAGGGGTAGCCGAGGATTCCATTATAATCGACCCCGGCATCGGGTTCGGAAAGACCGTGGCCCACAACCTCGAGCTGGTCCGCGACTTATGGAGGTTTCGCTCTTTGGGAAGGCCTCTGCTGCTCGGCGCTTCCAACAAGTCGTTTATAGGCAAGGTCCTCGACGTCGAGGCTGATGACCGGCTGGAGGGGACCGCGGCAACCCTTGTTGCGGGAGTGCTCGCGGGGGCTCATATACTGCGGGTGCACGAGGTGGGACGCAACCGGCGGTTCACGGACATGGCGCGGGCGATCAAGCTGGGAGAGCACTGGTCCTGACCGGGATTTATTTTAAACAGACGGAAAGAAGGAAAGACCAATGGGGAGGTTATTCGGTACTGACGGCGTAAGGGGTGTTGCTAACATCCATCCCTTGACATCGGAGATGGCCATACAGATCGGGCGGGCCACCGCCTACATCTGCAAGAACTCGAAGAGGAGGCACCGGGTCCTCATTGGGAAGGACACCCGCCTGTCGGGGTACATGCTGGAACAGGCGCTGGCTTCGGGCATCTGCTCGATGGGAGTGGACGTGCTCCTGGTAGGGCCATTGCCCACGCCCGCCATAGCATTCCTCACCACCAGCATGAGAGCGGACGCCGGCATTATGATCTCTGCCTCCCATAACCCCTTCCAGGACAACGGCATCAAGATTTTTTCCTCCGACGGGTTCAAGCTGCCGGACGCGGAAGAAAACCGCATAGAAGACCTGATCTTCTCCGGAAAGCTCGACCAGCTCCGGCCCACCGCCGCGGAGATAGGAAAGGCCACCCGGGTGGACGACGCCGCGGGAAGGTACATCGTCCATTGCAAGGACACTTTTCCCAACAAGTACACCCTTGACGGCATAAGGATTGTGCTCGACTGCGCCCATGGTGCGGCGTACAAGGTGGCCCCCGTTATCTTCCGGGAACTGGGGGCAGAGGTGGAAGCCATCGGAGACGACCCCAACGGCGAGAACATAAACCTTGCCTGCGGGGCCCTCTATCCCGAAAAGCTCACCAAGGAAGTGGTCAAGAAAAAGGCGGACCTGGGGATCGCGTTTGACGGCGACTCCGACCGGGCCATATTCGTGGACGAGAACGGCAGTGTGATTGACGGGGACGCCATCATGGCCATCTGCGGGCTCGAGCTTTTGAACTCCCGCAAGCTAAAGAAGAAGACCCTGGTGGCCACCGTGATGAGCAACATCGGACTCGAGCTGCTCTTAAAGGAGCACGGCGCCAAGATAGTCCGCGCCCGCGTCGGAGACAGGTACGTGGTGGAAGAGATGGTAAAGCGGGGCTGCAACTTCGGGGGAGAGCAGTCCGGACACCTGGTGTTCATGGACTACAGCACCACCGGTGACGGCATCATATCCGCGCTCCAGGTGCTCTCCGTCATGCTGAGCTCGGATAAGAAGCTCTCCGAGCTCAGCATGACCCTTAAACGAATGCCGCAGACACTGGTCAACGTTACAGTCAAGGAAAAGCCCAACCTCGACGAAGTCGCCGCGGTATCCAAGGCCATTGACCAGGCGGAGAAGAAGCTCAAGGAAAAAGGCCGCGTACTGGTGCGCTACTCCGGCACCGAGATGCTGGCCCGGGTCATGGTCGAAGGCCCTTCTCAAAAGGAGATCGACAAGATAGCGAAAGACATCGCAAACCTCATCAAGAGAGAGATAGGCTGACGAGAGGATTGTAAGGAACGAGTTAAAGGAGGAATAAAGTGCCGCCCAGACTTGGAGTAAACATTGATCACGTGGCGACCCTGCGACAGGCGCGGGGAAACGTTCCCTATCCCGACCCGGTGGCCGCGGCCATTATAGCCGAGCTTGCAGGGGCCGACCAGATCACCGTCCATCTCCGGGAGGACCGCCGCCATATCCAGGACCGGGACGTGAAGACCTTGAAGGAAGTGGTCCAGACCCGGCTCAACCTGGAGATGGCCAATGTCTCCGAGATGGTAAAGGTCGCCATGTACTTGAAACCCTATAGCGCCTGCCTGGTGCCCGAGCGGCGCGAAGAGGTCACCACTGAAGGCGGACTGGACGTGAACCTTCACCTCGCCGCCATCAAGAAAACCGTGGGCATGTTAAGGGAAGCCGAAGTGCTGGTAAGCCTGTTCATAGACCCCGACGTCGACCAGGTAAAGGCCTCACACAAGGCGGGAGCGGACGCGGTGGAAATCCATACCGGGCGTTACTGCGACGCCATGAATGAAAACCAGCAGGACAAGGAGTTCCAGGCCGTCCTTAATGCAAGCAAGGCGGCAAAGAAACTGGGACTGCGAGTACACGCCGGCCACGGACTGCACTATAACAATACCGCCAGGCTGACGACCATCACCGAGATAGAAGAGTACAATATAGGCCACGCCATTATATCAAGGGCGGTGCTGGCAGGGCTGGATCGGGCTGTCCGAGAGATGAAAAACATCATAACGGGAAAACCATGATACTGGGAACCGGCATAGACCTAGCCGACGTCGGCCGGGTGGAAGACATGATCAAAAGGTTCGGCCGCCGCTTTACCCGGCGTGTCTTTACCGAACGGGAGATCGCCTATTGTGAAGGCAGACGCGATCCTTTCTCTTCATACGCCGCCAGGTTCGCGGCCAAGGAAGCGATGATGAAAGCATTGGGAAGAGGATGGGGAAGCGGTGTCCGCTGGAAGGACATCGAGGTGGTAGCCGAAGACACGCCGCTGCTCCGACTTCACGGAGAAGCTGACAAAGAAGCGGACCGCAAGGGAATAAACAAACTCCATCTGTCCATGACCCACGAAAAGAAAACGGCAATGGCCCAGGTGATCGCGGAAAACACACATCACGGAGAATAAAAATGGAATGGATATCGGATAAAATCGTCTCATCCGAAATGATGCGCGAGATGGACCGGAAAACCATCAACGACTATGGAATTCCCGGCATAGTGCTCATGGAGAACGCAGGCAGGGGAGCCTACGACTTCATCATGGACGAGTTCCAACCCAGCAGCACGGCGGTGTTCGCCGGAAAAGGCAACAACGGCGGAGACGGATACGTGATCGCCCGCCATCTCATCAACTCCGGAGTGAACGTCATCACCTTTGTGCTGGCGAACAAGCAGGACATAAAAGGCGACGCAGCAACAAACCTTCATGCCCTCGAGAACATGGGCGCGCCGGTTATCGAGGCCGTGGATATCGATGTACTGGAAGACAATCGCTACCATATCCAGAAGTGCGACCTCATGGTCGACGCCGTGCTCGGAACCGGCCTTACCAAGGAAGTGACCGGATATTACCGGGACGTGATCGAGCTTATGAACGGCATAGCCGCGGGTTTTAACATGAACGTGTTCGCAGTGGACCTGCCCTCCGGATTGAACGCGGACACCGGACAAGTCATGGGAGTGTGTGTGCAGGCGGACGCCAGCGCAACATTCGGCGCCTTGAAAACCGGACAGCTTTCCTTTCCCGGAGCCGCACTCGCGGGAAGCCTGGCTTTGGTCGACATATCCATTCCCCGCGAGCTCTACGACGATATCCCCTATAGACTCGTCACCGGGGAAGCCGCCCGCGGGCTCGTGCCGGTCCGCTCCGAAGACTGTCATAAAGGAGACGCAGGCCACTGCCTGGTCATTGCCGGCTCGCCCGGAAAGACGGGAGCTGCAGTAATGGCTGCGGAGAGCGCACAGCGCACGGGCGCCGGCCTGGTTACCCTGGCCGGTCCCGCGGGAGTGCATACCGTGCTCGAGACCAAGACCCTGGAGGTCATGACCGAGCCGCTCCCTGACGAGGACCGGGGAATGCTGGGGGAAACCTCGCTCCAGAGGGCAATGGAGCTGGCAGCCCGCAAAAACGCAGTGGCCCTGGGGCCCGGAATAGGGCAGGCCGACGAGGTCACCGCTTTTGTAAGAGAAATGGTCCGGCAATGCCCGGCTCCGCTGGTCATTGACGCGGACGGGTTGAACGCGCTGGCCGCGGACCCTGATATACTTTTTGAAGCCAAGTCGGACATAATCCTTACACCGCATCCCGGCGAGATGGCGCGGCTTACGAACTCTGATACCCGGGCCGTGCTTGCCGACCGGATCAGCGCCTGCCGCGAGTTCACCCAAAAGTACAAAACCGTGGTGGTGCTTAAGGGGGCCCACTCCCTGATAGCCTTGCCGGACGGGCGGGCGTGGATAAACCTTACCGGAAACCCGGGCATGGCCAGTGGCGGCACCGGCGACGTGCTTACCGGAATCATCCTGGGGCTTCTCTGCCAGGGTTTGACAACTGAAGAGGCGGCCGTGCTGGGAACCTATCTGCACGGACTTGCAGGAGACATGGCAGCAGAAGAGCTCTCCGAAGAGGGACTTATCGCCAGCCATATCATGGAAAGAATCCCCTCAGCAATACTCAACCTCCTTGAGCCTGGTGAGAAGTGAACGAACTGACCCGCCGGACCGAATCCTTTGAAGAGACCATGGAGCTTGCCGCACTACTGGCCGGAGCTTTGCAGCAAGGAGACGTGGTCGCGCTTATCGGAGAGCTGGGAGCGGGAAAGACCGTGTTTGTAAAAGGCATGGCCCGGGGTATCGAGGTTGAAAAAAATATGTTGGTAACCAGTCCTACTTTTGTTATCCTTCAGGAGTACCCCGGCAGGCTCCCCCTGTATCACTTCGACTTCTACAGGCTTACAAGCCGGGAGCAAGTGGAAACGACAGGATACGAGGAGTATTTCGAAGCAGACGGGGTGTGCGCTGTGGAATGGGCGGACAGATTTCCCGAGCTGTTGCCCCCGTCCACTATCCGCGTAGACATGAAGGTGGAAGGCGAGACACGCCGGCTGATAAAAGTATCCCCCGGCCCGGCAGTGACGCCCGGTCACTGGGAGAAGATTCGAAAAGCGCTGGAAGACAAAGCAAGGGAGGAGGATTGACTTGGCTCTGGTTGTTCAAAAGTACGGCGGCAGCTCGCTGGCCACAACCGACCTTATTAAAAAGGTGGCCGGAAAGGTCCTGGCACGGCAAAGGAAAGGCGACCGCGTCGTGGTGGTGGCATCGGCAATGAAAGGGGAAACCGATTCCCTGATCGAAAAAATAAAGCAGATATCTGAACTGCCCGACCTCCGGGAGTACGACTCCATGCTCTCCACCGGCGAGCAGGTGAGCACCTCCCTCCTCTCCATGGCAATAAAATCCATGGGAGGCAAGGCAAAGTCCATGCTGAGCTTCCAGGTCCCCATCAGGACCGACAGCGCATTCAAGGACGCCCGCATCGAAAAGATCGAGACCCGCAATATAAAAAAGCTGCTTGACGAGGGCAACATCGTGATAGTGGCCGGCTTCCAGGGCATCGACGCGGACAACAACATAACCACCCTGGGAAGGGGAGGATCGGACACCAGTGCAGTGGCGGTGGCCTCGGCGCTTCAGGCGGACGTGATCGAGATATGCTCCGACGTGGACGGCATCTACACCACAGATCCCAACATAGTGGAAAAGGCCCGCAGGCTCGACAGGATAAGCTATGAAGAGGTCCTCGAACTCTCCAGCCTGGGAGCAAAGGTCTTGCAGATAAGGGCGGTGGAGATGGCAATGAAAAACAAGGTCCCCCTTCTGTGCCTGTCCACCTTCAGCCCCACAGGAGGAACTCTGGTAACCGAGGGAGATGAAAACATGGAACAGATAGTGGTATCGGGTGTGGCGCTGGACAAGAACGAGAGCAAGGTGACCATAATGAACGTGCCCGACAAGCCGGGTGTGGCTGCAAAGGTATTCAAGCCACTTTCAGACGCCAACATATCGGTGGACATGATCATCCAGAACGTGAGCGAAGCCGGGTTCACCGACATTTCCTTCACAGTGAGAAAGGAAGACCTGGCCCGGGCGAAAAAGCTGGCCAGGGAGGCATCCCAAAAGCTCGAAGCACAAGGAGTGGTGACCGACGACAACGTGGTCAAGGTAAGCGTGGTCGGTCTGGGCATGCGTTCCCATGCAGGCGTGGCCTCCCGGATGTTCGAGGCACTCTCTGCCGGAAACGTGAACATACAGATGATCTCAACATCGGAGATAAAGGTCTCCTGCATTGTGGACAAGAAGTACGGAGAGCTCGCTGTAAGGCTTTTGCACGACGAGTTCGAGCTGCATAAAAAAGCCGCAAGCAGAAGAGCCTCTAAAAAGGCCGCCAAAAAGAGCGCCAAGAAAAGCTCCAAAAAGCCGGCGGCCGGGAAGACTGCCGGCACAAAGAAAAAATAAGGAACGGAAGATGGCCAGGAAAGTGGAAATATATGACACAACCTTGCGGGACGGCTGCCAGGGCGAAGATATCTCGCTTTCCGTAAGCGATAAAACCAGGATAGCGGCCAGGCTGGACGAACTGGGCATCCATTACATCGAGGGAGGATGGCCGGGAGCAAACCCCCGTGACACCCAGTTCTTTAAAGAAGCCCGCAAAATGGACTTCAAGAACGCCATGCTCGCGGCTTTCGGCTCCACCCGAAAGAAAAACGTGACTCCTGCAAAGGACCCGCAAGTCAAAGACCTTCTCTCCGCGGGCACCCAAGTTATAACGCTGGTGGGGAAATCCTGGGAGCTCCACGTCCGCGAGGTCCTGGGGACCTCGCTTTCCGAGAACCTCTCCATGATAAAAGACACTATTGACTACCTGAAGCAGAAGAAAAAACAGGTCATCTTTGACGCGGAGCACTTTTTTGATGCCTGGTACAATGACCGGACCTACACCGAAGAAGTGCTTCTCGCCGCCCAGCAGGCGGGCGCGGATTGTATCTGCCTGTGCGATACCAACGGCGGTTCACTTCCCGAGCACGTGGCCGAGGCTGTGGACAAGGTAACCGCGATACTGGATGTGCCGGTAAGTATCCACTGCCATAACGACTGCGAGCTTGCGGTGGCAAACAGCCTCCGCGCAGTAAGCCACGGCGCGGCCATGGTGCAGGGAACCATGAACGGCTTCGGAGAAAGGGCGGGGAACGCAAACCTGTGCTCTATCATACCCGACCTGGTCCTGAAGATGGGGGTCTCCTGTATTCCCCGCTCAAAGCTTAAGAAGCTCCGCGAGGTATCCAACTTTATAAACGAGCTGGCGCTGGTGCCGCCGTTTTCGCACCAGCCCTTCGTGGGAGAGTCGGCGTTCGCTCACAAAGGAGGACAGCACGCCAACGCGGTGCGGAAGAACCCCCGCACCTATGAGCATATAGACCCCGAAGCTGTAGGCAACCGGCGCAGGTTTATCATATCCGACCTTTCCGGGACCTCCAATATCGAGGCCAAGGCAGAGGAGTTCGGGCATCTCATCTCCAGGCGCTCGACAGAGGCCGGCCGGCTGACCGAGCTTTTAAAGAACCTCGAGGACCAGGGCTACCAGTTCGAGGGAGCAGAGGCCAGCTTCGAGCTGCTCATGCGGGAGGCATTGGGAAGCAGGAGAAGGTACTTCGACCTCAAAGGCTTCCGGGTCATTGACGAGAGAAGGCCGCTGGACGAGGCTTCGCGCTCCGAGGCCACCATAATGGTGGAGGTAAAGGACCGGGGAGAGGCCCACACCGCGGCAGCCGGAGTGGGACCGGTGCACGCCCTGGACAACGCCCTAAGAAAGGCCCTCTTAAGGTTCTTTCCCAAGCTCTCCGAGATAAGACTGGTGGATTACAAGGTCCGGGTCCTGCCCGCGGGACTGGCCACCGCCAGCAAGGTAAGGGTCCTGATCGAGTCCACCGACGGAAAGGACACCTGGGGAACCGTGGGGGTATCTGACAACATCATCGAGGCCAGTTGGCAGGCCCTTATAGACAGCATTGATTACAAGTTGTACAAAGATGAAAAAAGCTCGAAGAGCAGAAAACCAAAGAATTCTTGACCTAAGGGGGGCAGCAGTAGCGGTCTTGTTGCTTGTAGTTGCATCCTGGCTCTGTCTGTTTTCGCAAACCCGCAGCCGGAAAACAGGGGAAGCAGAAGGCCGGGACGGTTATATTTGTGCCCCCCGAGGACAAGCATTTATAATTAAAGAAAGCAGCGGGAAAAAACGCGACCGGGCGGAGAAAGCCTGTCCGGCAGCCATGAGGTATGTTCTCGGATTGCGGTTCGATCTTGCCGCGGCAAGTTCCCAAGACCTCGAACTTATTCCGGGCATAGGGAAAAAGTGGGGCAAAAAAATCATCGAGACCGCCAAGAAAACCGACGAAAAGATTGACTGGCGAGAGGTTCCGGGCCTCACGGAAAAGGCCTGCGCAGGCCTCGAGAAATGGGTGTATCAGAAAGAAACCGAGGCACTACACGACCGGACGGATATGGCGGACCCATGAGCATACAAGGAAAACTGGAAGAGATAACATTCCCTGCCGTGCTTCAGTTCCTGCACGAGAAGACCGTCACCGGCAGACTGGCGCTGAACCAGGGAAACTTAAGCAAGGTAGTGTTTTTGGTGGAAGGAAACCCGGTAAACGTGGAAAGCACCTTGCGGGACGAGACCCTGGGAAGGTACCTCTTGAAGAAAGGCGAGATCACCGAGGACGACTACGAAAAAAGCATCCGACTCATGATCGAGCAGGGCATTCAGCAAGGCGCAGCCCTGGTCCGTATCGGCAGCCTGGCCCCCCGCGAGCTGTATCACCAGGTCAAGGCCCAGACGCGGGAGAAGTTGCTCAGTTGTTTCGCCTGGACCCGCGGCACTTTTTCTTTTTATCCGGACATCGAGTTTGTTGAAGACATTTACCGTTTCGAGACCCGGTTCCCCCCCCTCATGTACGAGGGCATCTCCAGGTTCTTTCCTGCGGGCGAGGTGGAGAAACAGCTCTCCAGGATCGGCGCCGGACCTGTAAAGCCGGTGGAGGATTTTTCCGAAAGGCTGGCCGAGTTCGGCTTCTCCGATGAGGACACCTCTTACGTGTTCCTGATCGACGGGAAACAGGACCTGCTTGGCTTGAAGCAGGCCGGCGGAGGAGAAGCCCGGGCCATGAAGGTCTTTTATCTGCTTCTTTTGGCCGGGCTTATCGGACCGGATGGTGAAACCGATAACGCCATCAGGTCGTTGGGGGAAATGGAACCCGAACTTACGCCTGTCGAAGATTTCATGATTTCTTCTCCCACCGAGACCTCGCCGGAGGTGGTTGAGGAAGAAGAGCTGGACACTGAAGAGAAACAGGAAGAAAGGCCTGACCAGCTTGTCGAGGAACAAGAAGCCGACCTTGAAGAGACAACTACTCCGCCCCTGCAGACCAGGATCGAGCCGGAGACCTCAGCAGATGACAGCGAAGAAGTGATCGAGGACTGGGAGTTCTCCGAATCATCCCGGAAGCCGGTAGCGGAAGAAGGGGCCTTCATAGAAGAGGAAGAAGAGAGAGCGGAAGCTGATTACGAGGGGCCTCCCGAAGGTATAGTCTCCTTTGTAAAACAGGAGCGGGGCGAGCCGGATGAAGCGTCGCCGGATGAAGCTCAAAAAGAGCCGGGCTCACCTGCGGCAACGGACAGGCAACCGGACAAGGACGAGTCCGAGATACTCGAGTTCTACGTGGGGCATAAAAGCCAGGATTACTTCAGCCTGCTCGGCCTGGACCGCCACACCACCGACGGCGAGGTCTCGAAGGCATATCGAGTACTGCGCGATGAGTTCGATAAAAACCGCTTTGGCGAACTCAGCAAAGAAGGCAAGGACAAGCTGGAAGAGATCAACGCCCACATTATCCGGGCCTATGAGACGCTCCGCACCGAAGAGGACCGGCAAACATATATCAAAAGCCTGGACCAGGCACAGAAGGAAAAAAAGGTCAGCGCCTCTCTCCAGGCAGAACAGTACCTTCAGAAGGGAAGCGAGTATGTAAGGAAAAGGGACTGGCCGCGCGCACAACAGATGTTCGAGAAAGCGGTGCAAGTGTCGCCCAACGAGCCCGAGTACTACAGCTACCTGGGATGGAGCATCTACTCCAACACCGAGATGGACCGACATGAGCGGGTCAGCCGGGCCAAGGAACACATAAGAAAAGCAATCGAGCTGAATTCCCAAATAGACTCCTCTCACGTGTTCATGGGAAAGATACTAAAAGAGGAAGGGAAAACCGATGAAGCGGTCGAGGAGTTTAAAACCGCACTCCATTGGAACCCCCAATGCGCGGAAGCCAAGCGGGAGCTCAAAGCACGAGAAGATGGAAAGTGGTAAAATACTGTTGCTCTGTCGCGTACTTTAATGCTTGATTAGGCGCTAGTGTCTTGTCAAAAGCTTTTTGGGGAATAGAAAATAATCGTGCGAGCGGCTTTAGCCGCGATCTTCGCAGTTTTTCTTATCCTCCTTTTTCGTATGACAGAGCACTAGTCCCAAAATAAGCGCATATTTTTAGGCTCGACATTTTCGCC
>CAYQTK010000060.1:0-20071 GCA_964420375.1 uncultured bacterium | reverse complement strand
GGAAAGCTGTCGAACTCCTTCTGCTGGTCCTGCCACGCTCCGCCGTAGTTGCCGGCAAGGTGGGCATACTTTTTAAGACCGGGGTAGGCGTGGCAGGGAAGCATCTCGCCGTGGGTGTAGACGTTTATGCCTTTGCCTTCGGTCTGCTTGAGAAGCTCCTCCAGGTCCTTTAAATCATGGCCGGACACTACGATGGCCTTGCCCTTCTTCGGAGTTACCCGGACCGACGTGGGCTCGGGATGGCCGTAAACACCGGTGTTGGCCCGGTCAAGAAGCTCCATCACCTGGAGGTTCGCCTCCCCGGTGCGGAGCGCGTAAGAGAGAAGCTCGTCCGTTGCAGGGTCCTCCTTTGTCAGAAAGTCGAGGGCCTCGTAAATGAAGTCGTAAACCTCCGGGTCCTCTTCGCCCAGAATCCGGGCGTGGTCGGCATAAGCGGCGACGCCTTTCAAACCGTAAATGATAAGCTCCTGGAGTCCGGTCACGTCGTCGCCCAGCCGATTCTTGCGATGTTGAATTGAAACCTCTTCACCTTGCTTTACCAGCCCGGCAAGGTCGGCCGCGGGCTCCCACTGCGAAGGACCGCTGAGCTTGTCCGGCTCCTCCCCGGCTTTGGCTGCCGCGTCCTCGTAAATGTTGCGGGCCCGGTCAAGGACTTCAGAAGCCTGACGCAGTAATACCTCCAGCCGCTCGGGATCGAAGTCCACGTTGGTCAAGGTGGAAAACAAGGTCTCCACGGTGAAAGCATCAATGGAAGGATCATGGACCTTAAGGTTCCCCGCACGCTTCATGTACCCGCTGATCCCTTTCAAGGCGTACACCAGCAGGTCCTGGAGAGCCGCGGTGTCATGGTCCTTGCCGCACACTCCCTTTGTGGTGCATCCCTGTCCCTTTGCCGTCTGTTCACATTGGTAACAAAACATTCTCTCCTCCTTTTTTTGGGTTTTGCATTTCCTTTGTTCTTCTGCGCGCCCGTTATCAGGTAATTAAGTACATAAATACTAAAATAACCGAAAAAAAACGTATGTCAACCCCCCTCGCAAAAAAAGTGCTTCCTCCGGTCTCCAAGTGTCTTGTCAAAAGCTTTTTGGGCAATAGAAAATAATCGTGCGAGAGGCTTTCTTCGCGACCAAAAGTCGCTCGCACTACAATTATTTTTCTTGGAGACGACAAAAAACGCTTGACAGGTCACCTGTTGAAGTGGCTTCGCCACCCACGCAGTTTCGAGGACAAAACTGCGTGGGCTTCCCGCCGTTGCCTCAACATAGCTGGTGCAACCCGCTTGTGGGTGGCGCATCCGGGGGAGTGAGTCGGGTGGGGCATTTGTGAGAAGAGTTGTTACTGTCCCTGCTTTTTATATTTTTTTCATGGTTAAAATGTCAGGCTCAGACCACTTTTGTCTCCTTTGACGGCGGCGGAAACCGCGGCTTCCATCGCTCGCGCGATGGATAAGTATCATTGCAAAGCATGGAAAGCTTTATGCGTTAAGGTTGATACGGTCAATACCTCTTTAACAGGAGAACTTTTTCTCCAGTCTTTCGAGCTCCGCCTTAAGCTGCTTCAGCTTGGGAGCGGCTTGGTGGTCATCGATCAGGTTGTTCCTTTCACCGGGGTCTTCTTTGATGTTGAAGAGCTCGTCTTTGAATCTGTCTTCGAGGTAGTTGATGTACTTGAACTCGGGCGTGCGCACGGCGCGGATGGGCGGATGGGGGAACCCGAGATCGTCGAAGTACTCATAGAGGAACGAGTCGCGCCACTGTACGTCTTTTCCCTGGGACAGCTCGAGGCAGCTTCTTCCTTGTATCCTGCTTGGCGGCTGGATTCCTGCTGCCGCGAGCAGGGTGGGGGCAAGGTCGATGTTGAGCACCATCTCGTCCACCTTTTTGCCGCCGTCGGGAACAAGCCTCGGGAAGCGCATGAGTTGGGGAATGCGGAGGCTCTCCTCGTAGGCGTAGCGCTTGTCGATAAGTCCGTGCTCGCCCCAGAAATAACCGTTGTCACCGGCATAGACGATGAGGGTATTCTCGGCAAGCCCGTTGTCGTCGAGGAACTTCAACAGCCGTCCGAGACTGTCGTCCACGCCCATAAGCGCCTCGTAGTAATGCTGCTGGTTCTTTTCGAAGTTGAGCCGCTGCGGCACGTGCACCAGTCCCATAGGAAGGTCTTTTTCGTTGTCCTCCATGCGGTGGAAGGACACGTGGTCCAGCGCCCCGTCATATCGCTCTGGCGGGGTGAAGTTATGATGGACAGCCTTATGGGACAGGTACATGCAGAAGGGCTTGTCCTTGTTCTTGCTCAGAAAGTCGAGGCTGTAATCGGTGAGCACGTCGGTGATGTATCCTTTGGTCTTTGTCTTTTTGCCGTCGACCACCATGGGGCAGTCGTAATAGATGCCCTGGCCGGTGCCGATGGTAAAGGACACCATGCGGTCGAGCTTGCCCTGGCCCACCATGTCGGGCAGGCCGTTGGTTCCCGGCATGTGCCATTTTCCTATGAATGCGGTACGGTACCCTTGGGAGTGGAGCACCTCCAGGAAGGTCAGGTTGGACTCCCTCCAGGGGGTCAGGTTGTTCTGGACACCATGACAGCGGGCGTACTGGCCGGTAAGGAAAGACGCCCGGCTGGGACTGCATAGCGATGTGGTAACAAAGGAGTTCTCGAAATGGACGCCCTCTTTGGCAAGGCGGTCCATGTGGGGGGTCTGGAGCCACGGCTTGTCCATGAAACCGAATGCGTCCCATCGGTGGTCGTCCGTCAAAATGAAAATAATGTTGGGCTTCGCTTTTGCGCCTGCCTTTAGAAAAGGACCAAGTGTGCCCGCGGCCGCGCCCGCGGCCGCGCCCTTCAGCGCATCCCTGCGACCAAACCTGATCGTGCTCATTAAAACCCCCCTTTTTTTCCGGACCATGATTGTTTTAGCACCGGATGATACGCATAGAAATCCAGCAGAAATTTAATGTTGATGATATCATGCTATATAATTCAGTAAAATACTTTGGGGCTGCTTGGTGTCATGAAGGGTAAAAAAAGAAGATCAAACAGATGAAGAAGGCGTTGGTGTTATTATCGGCAATGTCGTTGGCGCTGGTTTTTGGAGCTTGTGATAAGTCATCGACCAATGAACAGAACTCGAAGATCGCCAAGTATGAAAAAGAGGCTGAGGAATACCGCATGCATGATTATTCCCCCCTGCACATGGCCGCGTACAGGGGAGACGTGGAGGCTTGCAAGATCATCATTGACAGCGGGGAGGACGTAGACGTCCAAGGCGCTTTTGGAAAGACGCCGCTGGTTCTTGCGGTCAAGGCGGAGAAAGTCGAGGCGGTAAAGTACCTCATTGATGAGGGAGCGGACGTAAATATTCGAGGTCAGGGAGGGCAGGGCCCTCTGCATGCTGCCGTTTAAACGTACTGAAGAGTTATTAATTCCTGGCGCAACCAGAAAAGCCCCAAAATATTGATGCACCGCGAGAACGCAGTCGCCGGTTTCATAATTTCATAAGGTACAGTTGTTGCTCTCTTGATAGACCTGCTCCTTGTGAACGATTGATCTGTAGGCTCAATCAGCAAGATATCAATAGGGGGCAAAAAAGCGGGTCAAGGCCGGGGTATTGCCAAAGCCCCGGCCGGTCATCCCCTACGAAACCCGAGAGTACACGGACTAAAAGCCGTCCAACCGTTTCTTCATGGCCCCGGCACGATGAAGCGGGGATTCAGCGGCAGCCGGCACTCTACACCCGAATATGCTCTAAAGCCGTGTTACAATCAATTGCTATGCAGGGGACGATTGGCTACAATCTGGACGGGACATGAACCTTGAATCCGCTAGAGACTCTGCTGTTTTTCTTGCCGTAATTCTGGCAATATCCTTTCTGGTCCGGCTCGGCCTGACCGTCGAACACTCCGGCTCGCCGCTTTTCGAACACCTCCGCATCGACGAGGTCGGCTACTACGAGTGGTCCCTCGAGGTCATGGAGGATCGCTACTTCCTGGACGTGGTCCCCAACCACGCGCCGGGATATCCATGGGTTGCGGGAACTCTATACCGGGCCTTTGGAGAGAGCATGTGGGTCCACCGCCTGCTTAACATCGTGCTGGGCACGACAACAGTCTTTTTCGTTTTTCTAATAGGCAGAGAGTTGTTCGGCCGCGGCGCCGCTCTTGCCGGGGCCTTGCTGTGCGGGCTTTACTGGCCGCTTCTCATCTTCGAGCAGAGAATGCTGGCCACTTCACTGTTCGTGTTTCTCTGCACTGCCGGACTATACATCGTCATCCTGGCGGCGCGAAAAGACAGGTGGTACTGGTGGGCGCTTGCGGGTGCGGTGATCGGCTATGCAGCCCTGGTCAGGCCCACGGCCGCCGTCTTCGTCTTGTTCGTTTTCGCCTGGCTTTTGGTGCGGGCCATATGGAAAAGAAGGTTTGTGCTTATCTTGCACGCGGCAATACTTCTCGCGGCCGCCGCCGCTTTCATTCTGCCGGTTGCGGCAAAGAACCACTCCATTTCCGGTCAGGGGTTCCTGGTGCAGATCAACGCGGGCCTGAACCTCTATCTCGGCAATAACGAGGGCTCGAACGGGACCCCCTATGCCCGGCTTACCGGCACTTGGGAGAAGATCGAGTCCATGCCCGTAAAGGAAGAGGGTGTCTATGACGCTTCCGCCCAGGACAAATTTTACATCGGCAAGGTCCTCTCATACATGAAGGAAAAGCCTCTCGATTTTCTGCTTCTCCAGTTTAAAAAAGCGGGCCTGTTTTTGAACCGGGCGGAAGTGCGGGCCACCTTTGACCCGGCGTTTTTGCGTTCGCTGTTTTACGTCTCGTGGCTGCCGTTTCCCGGCTTTGCGCTGGTCCTGGTCCTGTTTGCGCCGGGACTTGCCGCTGTCAAGCCGCGGGAGCCCGGGCACCAGGCGCTGCTGATTTACATCCTGGGCTTTTTCCTTTTTACAGTGGCCACGGTCGTGTCGTCCCGCTACCGCGCGCCTGTCATGCCCGCGCTGTGCGCCGTGTCCGGAGCGGGCGCCCTGCTTTTAGGGGAAAAGGCTTACGGCCTTGTCAGGAGCCGGAGCAGTCCTGACTCCAAAGAGCTCAAGAAGCTGGGGGCACTGTCGGCCGCGGCTGTTCTTGCCGCTTTAGTGACTTTTTTCCCACTGGCCCCGGAGTGCAGTCATGCTGAGAGCTTTACTTACCTGGGCGACGCCTGGCGACAGGCAGGTCACGATGATAAGGCAGCGGAGTTCTATGGCAAGGCGCTTGATGCAACGGAGGACTACAGCCCGGCATTGATACGGATCGGCGACATGTACGCGGACTCGAACAGGTATGCCGAGGCTGCCCGCTGGTACAAAAAGGCAGCGGAATCGAAAGGCGGCAACTCTCTCGCTGATTACCGGCTGGGGTTTGTGTACTGGAAGATGGGCATGTCCGAATCATCGGTGGACCGTCTTTCCCGGACGGTTGCGGCCCGGCCGCAGTGGGTTCCCGGGCTTTTGCAGCTCGCTTTACGGGAGTGGAGGACCGGCATGGAGGACCGGGCAAAGGACCATCTTCGCACTATTCTCAAGCTCCGGCCCGCTCACACCGACGCCCGCAAGCTGCTCGGGATGATCGAGCAGGGAGTAAAACCTCCGCCTCCGCCCCGATATGACAAGGACAAAGGAAGAGTGGTGTCACCGCTGGAACAGGAAAAACAGCGCCGGAGCGGACCTTGAAAACCAAGAGACTGCTCATCCCCGCACTTATTGCGGCAGTGGCGGTACTGGCCCACTTGCGGGCGCTGAACTACGGGTTTGTATCCGACGAGAAGCTGCTTATCACTCAGAACCAGACGGTGCGCGAGCTTCAAATAGGCGAGATGATAACCGGCAAGTTCTGGCCCGGCAAGTTCCGGGGCGTCTACTACCGGCCCGCGGTCACCTTGTCTTACGGCCTGGGCTTCGCAGTGGCCGGCGAGTCGCCATGGTTACATCATCTTTGGAACTTTGTATCTCACGCCATTGCCGCCGCGGGCATATACTTCCTGCTGCTGCGGCTTTTTAAAAAGCAGGCGCCTGCGTTGCTGGCCTCGGTTATATTTGCAGCCCATCCCGTGCATTCCGAGTCAGTGGCCTGGATACCCGGCCGCACCGATGTTATGGCCGCTGCGTTCGGCATTTTTGCCTGGCTTGCGGTTTTAAGAGCGCGGGACAAGGACAGAGCGGCTTTGCGGGGGGCGTGGTACGCGGCTTCCCTGCTGCTTTTTGTCTTCGCTCTCGGGTCAAAGGAAGTGGCGGTTGTCTTTCCGGCGCTGGTCCTGGCTGGGGATTATTTATTGGACGGCAGTGCCGGTCATTTCGGCAGTAACTTGAAAAAGCGCATCCCCGAGTACGCGGCAATGGCCGCGGTGGTAATCGTCTACCTTGTTGTGCGCGCGCACATCCTGTCCGGCGAGGGACACGAGCCTGCCGCCGACCCTCTGGCAGCTCTTCCGGCTGCACCCAGGGTACTTTCCATGATTACCGTCTTCGCCTGTTCTTTCCTGGTCATGGCATGGCCTCATCCGTGGCTTCCCGATTTCGCTTATGAAAACGCTTTTTCCGAAATGTCCCCTGCGCTCATGCTGGTTGCCGCGGCTTTCTTAATCGCTCTTTCCGGCATAGCATGGGAGCAAAGACACAAAAGGCCGGCCTACAGCTTTTGCATTGCAGGCGTGCTCATCTCCATCCTTCCTTTCTCGCACCTGGCGCCTTTCCCCACTTTGTTCGCGGAGAGGTTCTTATACCTGCCGAGCGTCTTCTTCTGCGCCGGCCTGGGACTGCTCCTTACCGATCTGCTCGCTGCGTCGTCTTTGAGAAAGCCCGCGCTTGCTCTCATTACATTTTTTGTACTGGTGCTTTGCGCCCACAGCGCCGCTCGCACTCATTACTTTGCAGGCGGTATCGAGTTCTGGAAGAGCGTGGTCAGGAAGGCCCCGGATTTGCACCTCGCCCATCAGTGGCTGGGAAGCTTTTACCAGGAAGACAAGTCCTATCACCAGGCGCAGGACCATTATGAACAGGCGGTTAAGCTGGAGCCGGAGTTCACGCCGGCCCGTCTTAACCTGGTTTATACCTTGATCATGACCGGCAAGCCTGAGGAGGCAAAGGAGCGGCTTGACAAGCTGGCAGCAAAAAAGAACTTGCAGGAGAAGACGGTGGAGTCGGTGGCCGAGCTTTATAACGAGCTCGGGCTTGCGTACTTCAGGCGTTACCAGTGGGGCCCGGCAAGGCGGCAGTGGGAGCGGGCGCTCGAGCTTTGCCCGGACAGGCCGGAGGCCCACATTCTGCTTGCCCGGCTTTACCTCACTGTTCTCGGCAAGAAGGACAAGGGGGAGGCTCATCTTGAAAAGGCCCGGAATATAGCTCCCGACCATCCGCTTTTGAAAAGACTGGAACAGAGATTGAAGAAGTTTTAAGACCCGAGGTGTCTTCTGCCCATAAGTCGGATTACCTCGGCCATGGCCCGGGAGATGACCGAGAGGCTTCCGCCGCTGTTTTGTCCTGCGGGACGCGGCAGGTGAGTGACGGGCACTTGTACCGGCTCGATACCTTTACGACGGGCGGCGATAAGTATCTCGGTGTTGATCAGGGCTCCCGTGCTCTGGAGAGACCCTCCCTCGAGAAGGCTTTTCTTGAACAGCTTGAAAGCGCAGTTCACGTCGCGGGCCTTGACTCCGAACAGGGCCCGCATGGCCAGGGAAAACAGCTTGCCGTATAAAAGGCGATGCAAGGGGTCTTGCCGGTTTATTCTTTCCCCGGCGATGAAGTCGCTTCTGTCCGCTTCCCTGACCAGCTTTGTAAGCTCGTCCGGCACGAACTGGCCGTCAGCGTCCATGAAGAATATCCACTCCATGCGCGCGTTCTCGAAACCGGTGCGGAGCGCCGCCCCGTATCCGCGGTTAGTTTCGTGCCTTATAAGCCTTATCCGATGGTCCGCGGCAGCCAGGTTCGATGCGACCTCCGAGGTCCCGTCCTCACTTCCGTCGTCAACAATGATTACCTCGAACTCCCCGGAGCGTCTCGCAAGCGCGGCAACGAGATCGCGGACCACTCCTTGCAGGTTTTTCTGTTCGTTATGGGCGGGCAGGACCGCGGAGACCGAGGACAGCTCTATATTGCAAGCCGGCTGCTCCATGGTTTAGTTCTAACCCGCTTTATGATCTTTCGCAAGCCATGAGGATGAGGGTGCATTTCCGTCGCCGGTAAAGGGAGGAGGCAGAACGGTTGAAGGAGATCATCTTTGGGGCAGATCAAGGGAATGATGTCGAGCTATTGTTCTTCCCCCACGTATCGGGCTGCGAGGTCGCCGATCTCTGAGGTGGTTTTTCCCATCTTGCCTGCGCCCATTTCTTTTATGTCGGTGGTGATGGTTTTGATGACTGCTTTCTCCACTTGTCGGGCTGCCCGGTCTTCGCCGAGAGATTCGAGGAGCAGGGCTGTGGCTGCGATTGCCGCCAGGGGATTGATCATGTTCTTGCCGGTGTACTTGGGCGCGCTTCCTCCGATGGGCTCGAACATGGAGACCCCTTGGGGGTTCAAATTGCCTCCGGCTGCGATGCCCATTCCCCCCTGGACCATGGCCCCCAGGTCGGTGATGATGTCGCCGAACATGTTGTCGGTTACGATAACGTCGAACCACTCCGGGTTCTTGACCATCCACATGCAGATGGCGTCCACGTGGGCGTAGTCGGTCTCGATATCCGGGTACTCCTCGGCGACCTCGTAAAAGGCCCTCTCCCACAGGTCAAAGGCATAGGTAAGCACGTTGGTCTTCCCGCACAAGGTGATCTTCTTCTTGTAATCGCGCTTCCGGCAGTACTCGAACGCAAAACGGATGCAGCGCTCGACCCCCGTCCTGGTGTTCACCGATGTCTGAACGGCGACCTCATGGGGAGTGCCTTTTTTAAGGAAGCCGCCGCTGCCGGCATACAGCCCCTCGGTGTTTTCGCGGACCACTACAAAATTGATGTCCTCCGGACCCTTGTCCTTGATAGGGGTGTATACCCCGGGATAGAGCTTGACCGGCCGGAGGTTTATGTACTGGTCCAGTTCGAAGCGCAGCCGGAGCAGGAGACCTTTCTCCAGTATGCCGGGTTTGACCCCGGGATGCCCGATGGCGCCCAGGAAGATGGAGTCCATGCCCGCGAGCTCGGAAAGAACTCCGTCGGGCAGGATCTCGCCGGTCCGAAGGTAGCGCTCCCCCCCGATGTCATACTCGTGAAAGTCGAATCCTATTTCAAAGCGCTCTGCAGCGGCTTCCAGAACCTTTACCCCTTCGCGGGCCACTTCCGGGCCGGTGCCGTCACCCGGTATCACGGCGATCTTGTAACTTCCCATTTATCTTTCCTCTGTTCAGAGCGCGGTGGAAAAAGCTATTCCTCCTCTTCTTCCTCGTCCTCGTCAGCTTCGCCCTTCTCCAACTCTTCTTGCTCCATATCCGCTGCCGATTTCTTTTCCCGCTCTTCTTCCTCACCCCAGGGAGCGGCAACACCCGCGGCCGACTCTTCCTCCAGCTCCTTCATCCGGTCCCCCGGCTGCCGCTTCTTCTGCTCTTCCTTCTTCTCTTTCGGCTTCTTCTCCTCCGGCCTCATGACCTTGCCTTCGTCAAGACGCTTCTTGGCGAACATGATGAGGTCCCCCGCTTCGATAAGCTCCTGCATGAACTCCGGAACCGGCTCGGCCCGGTATGCTTTGCCCTTTTCAGGGTTTCTTATCGTCCCGGTTTTTATGTCAACCTCGATCTCGTCGCCCGACTCGATCTCGTCCGCGGCAAGCGAGCACTCGAGAATGGGAAGACCGATATTAAAGCTGTTCCGGAAGAAGATGCGGGCAAAGCTCTTGGCAATGATGCAGGAGACTCCCGCTGACTTGATGGACAGGGGGGCGTGCTCGCGGCTCGAGCCGCACCCGAAGTTGCTTCCGCCCACAATGATGTCGCCGGGGCTGACCTTGCCGGCGAACCCCTCGTCCAGGTCTTCCATGCAATGCTCCTTGAGCACGTCGGGATCCGTAGTGGTCAGGTACCTGGCCGGGATGATAACGTCGGTGTCAACGTTGTCCCCGAACTTCCATGCTTTGCCCTTGATCATTAATTCCCTCCTCTTTTTTCAGCAAGAGACGCGAAAGCGGGCTTAATTTCAGTGTCGGGAAGCTCGCGCACCACCCGGGTGCAGCGGGGGCACAGGGCAGGCCGCACCGGGTCCACTCCGCGCGACGTCGAGTAAAGCCAGCAACGCTCGCATTTCCCTCCGCGGGCCCTCTCGACCCGGGTTGTAAGTCCCTCGATCTCGGTGCTCTTCTCTCCCTCGATATCGCAATCATAAAGATTAAGCTGGGACACCCGGAACATTCGCGCCAGGTCTTCCCCCCCATCTGCGCTCCGCTCGACCTCCCGCAGGAACTCGAGGTCCTCGGCACGCGCGGATATCAACAGAGCGGCGTCATTTTGATGTCCGATGAGCCCCGACTTCTGCGCCTGGTCGAGTACCTTGTTCGCTTCCTCCTGGATGTGAAAAACCTTTGCCATCCGGCTTTCCATGTGCTCGTTCATCCAGGCATGGTCCGGGCCCGGAAAGTCGAGACAATGGACTGACTTCACGTCCGGGTCCCTGCCGGGGAGATTATCATAGACCTCTTCCGCGGTATAGGCCAGCACCGGCGCCATTATGCGCACGATAGCGGAAAGAGCGAGATAGACCGCGGTCTGCGAGCTTTTCCTCTGCTTGCTTTGGGGGAGTTCGCAGTAGAGCCGGTCGCGGACCAGGTCGAAGTACTGGGAGGACAGGTCTACCGTGCACAGCCGGTTAAGGCCGTGGTAGATGACATGGAACTCGAAGTTTTCATATGCGGATAGCGCCCGCCGCTTGAACCTTTCCACCCGGGAGAGCATCCACCGGTCGAGGGGAAGAAGCTCGTCCACCGGCAGGGCGTCCTTGTCCGGGTCGAAGTCGGCGAGGTTTCCCAGCATGTAGCGCAGGGTATTGCGGGCCTTGCGGTAGGTCTGGCTGATCCCGTTCATGATTTCGCGGGAGACGCGGATGTCGTTGCGGAAGTTCTCGGAGGCCGTCCACATCCGGAGTATCTCCGCTCCGAACTCTTTGAGAAGCCGGTCCATGGGGATATAGTTGCCGGAAGACTTGGAGTACTTCTTGCCCTCGGTGTCCACCGTGTAGCCGTGGGTGAGCACGGTGCGGTAGGGGGCGTGTCCCCTGGTCCCGGTCGCGCACAACAGGCTGGAGTGAAACCATCCCCGGTGCTGGTCGGAACCCTCCAGGTACATGTCGCAGGGGCTGCCCAGGTAGTCGCGCTCCTCGCAAACGCAGGCAAAGCTCACTCCGGAATCGAACCACACGTCCAGGATGGCGTTGTCCTTTGCGAAGTCCCGCTCCCCGCAGGAGGGGCATACTGCGCCTTCGGGAAGGATTTCGGAAGCGGAGCGGGTGTACCACGCGTCCGCTCCTTCCTGCTCGAATATGTCGGCCACGTGCAATATTACCTCGGCGTCCATGAGGACTTCTCCGCACTTGTTGCAGTGGAAGGCCACGATGGGCACACCCCACACCCGCTGGCGGGAGATGCACCAGTCGGGCCGGTTCTCGATCATTCCGTAGATGCGTTCTTCACCCCAGCGCGGGTCCCACCTGCACTTGCGGATTTCGTCCAGCGCCCTCTTGCGCAGGTCGTTGTTTTCCATGCTGATGAACCACTGGGGAGTTGCCCGGGATATAACCGGCTCCTTTCCGACCGAGCCGTCGGGCCGCTGGTGGGGTCTCCAGCACAAGGGGTATTCGTGCTCGTACTCGCCGGACCACAAGAGGTTTCCCGATTCGTCGAGCTTTTCCACCACGTTCGGATTGGCGTCGAAAACGAACTGGCCGGCAAAGAACTCGACGTCATCGGTGAACCTTCCCGACTCGTCCACCGGCGAGTAGACGGGAATGCCGTACTTCAAGCCGGTGTCGTAGTCCTCCCTGCCGTGTCCGGGAGCGGTGTGCACGCAGCCGGTGCCCGTCTCCAGGGTCACGTAATCGGCAAGCACGACCACTGAGTCGCGGTCATATAGCGGATGGCGGGTCACCTGTCCTTCCAGTTCCGAGCCTTTGAAGCGCGTGAGCACCTGGGGGCTTTCCATGCCCACCGTGGCAAAGGTATAGTTGGCCAGCCCCTCGGCCAAAATGTAGAGCGCTCCCTGCCACTCGACGGCGACGTAGTCGAAGTCGGGGTGGACGGCGATAGCCAGGTTGCCGGGAATGGTCCACGGCGTGGTGGTCCAGATCACCAGATAGGGAGGCCCGTACTCGCGGGCTAGGCCGGAGAGTCTCTCTCTCGCGTCTCCTTGCTTGCTGTTCTCTTCGATCCACGGGAAGCGGACGTAGATGGAAGGAGAGACGTGGGGCTCGTACTCGAGCTCGGCCTCTGCGAGCGCGGTCTTGTGATAGGGACACCACCATACCGGCCGGTCGGCGCGGTACACCGAGCCGTTCCTTACAAACTTGGCCAGCTCGCGGGCGATGTTGGCCTCGTAGCGGTAGTCCATGGTCACGTAGGGGTTTTCCCACTCGCCGAGGACCAGCATCCTTTTGAACTCGTCCCGCTGGATGTCGAGGTACTTCCAGGCGTACTCCCGGCAGAGCCTGCGCTTTTGTGCAGGGTCTACTTTGTCCTTTTCGTCGCCCAGGCTGACGTCCACCTGGTGCTCGATGGGGAGTCCGTGACAGTCCCAGCCCGGCACATAGGGGGTCTTCCTCCCGGTCATGGCCATGGCCTTTACTATCATGTCCTTGATGATCTTGTTCATGGCGGTGCCGAGGTGGATGTTGCCGTTGGCGTAAGGGGGTCCGTCGTGGAGCACCCACTGAGGATCGTCCTTGTGGGCCTCGAGCACCGCTTCGTAGATTTTTTCCCTGTCCCACCTCTCCACCATGGCGGGCTCGTTGTCATAGAGCTTGGCCTTCATGGCGAAGTCGGTGCGGGGAAGATTAAGCGTATCCTTATAGTCCTTTTTACTCATATCGGATATCCTTTGGTTTTTACTTTGTTAAGAATAAGGCTGTAAAGAGGATTGGGTACGTTTTGCCGGCTTCATATAAGGCGCGAGGCAATGGAATGCGGGCGAAACCCTGCGCCCGCTTTCCTTCCTCCGTTCTTTGGCGTTCCCGTTTTCATGGACTTCTATATTATATCCGGCAAGGCCGGTTGTCAATAAAAAGGTGGCTCCTCTTTAGAATCCGTGGGTGAATAACAGTCATGCACGCTCTTAGCCATGAGTCTATTTGCAGTCCTCTAAGAGGAATGGCAGCCTTGGTTAAAGGCCCACATTCTTGCCGGCGCTTGCAAAAATCAAGCGATTCTGCTGGTGCTCTGCCAGGCGTTTTTCGTCGCTTACAAGATAGATATTCTTCGTGCGAGCGAGTTTACTCGCGACTTCCGTCGCTCGCACACTATGCGTCAGTGAGGCCTTGACAACACACCAGGTTGCCTTGCCGGGGAGTCGGACTACTGCCCGGCTGGTTAAGGGGCACGGGGCGTTGGGCTCGTCGGCGTTAACAGCCCTCCATACACCATCAGCTTTTTTGTATCTTCGACATCACATTATAGATAAATATGGCTGCCGCCTGCGCCGCGTTCAGGCTCTCCGTCTTTCCGGGCAGGCCGATCGAGAGCCGGAAGTCGGCGCGTTTCATCACTCCCTGCCTTATGCCTTTTCCCTCCGACCCTATGATGAGAACTGCCTTTTTCTCCCATGTGGCGTTTTCAAGGCTTGTCCCGGCTTGCTGGTCCGCGGCATAGACCCAGTAGCCTTTGTCCTTGGCCGCCTCCAGCGACCGGGAGAGGTTGGTGACTTGGCATAAGGGCAGCCATTCCACTGCGCCTTCGCTCACCTTGTGCACCGCGGGAGTAAGCCCGGCTGACCGGTCGCGTGGCATGATGAGTGCGCCCGCGCCCAGGGCCTCAGCGGTGCGGGCGATGGCGCCCAGGTTCTGAGGGTCGGTTATTCCGTCCAGAGCGACGAGAAGCGAAGCCTCCTTGGCAATGACGTCTTCAAGCTCTGCATACCGCGGAAGAGTGGTCCGGACCGCTATGCCCTGGTGGACTTCCGACCGGCAGACCTCGGTCAAATCATCCGCCTCTGCCCGCCTGACCTTGATGCCATTGTTCTCCGCAAGAGCGACAAGCTCCTCACGACGGGGGGCGCGGCCCTCTGCGGCCATCATTTCCAATACCTCTGCCGGACGGCAGCGCAGCACCGCCTCCACCGAGTGGACACCATAGACCCAGACAGCCTTTTCTTTGTCTTTTCTTGTCATCGCGATAGGGATTCACAGCCGCCTTGTCATATCTTTTTAAATCCTGTTATCTAATACGTGCGAGCGGCTTTAGCCGCGAAAAACCGGTGATCAATCAAGCGTGCTTTGTCTTTTCCAAGACACATGTTTTTGCGAAGGCGGAAAAAATCGCGGCTTCCGTCGCTCGCACTATATTCGTCATCGTTAGCTTGACAAGGCACCGTCGCCTTGTAATTTTACGCTTGTAACATCACTTTTTTCTAAAATCAATACTCGCGTCATCAGTCGCTTGATTATAAAGAAGTCGAGGCATTTATCCAGTGCATGTTGCGAAACTCCGTTTTCGGAGTGCGCCTGCCTGTGCCGGACACGGCAGACAGGAAAGCTTGCTTTCGCTTTCATAAGTTCCGGCTTGCCGGAACTTACAAACAGGCGTCTCGTAAACTGTGGGTCTCTTGTGGAGCGCATTTCCGACAAGCAAGCTTCCCGGCAGAGAAAGCGGACAGCAAGCTGCCGCACTCCAACACAGCGCCGTAAAAGTAAATCAAAACTCCGTGGGTGGCGAAGCCACAGGCTGATTGTTCCCAAACCATGCCATTTCCCCGGCATCATAAGGTGAGATCAATCCTTTACAACGGACATTACTCCGGATGGGGGGTAGATGTTCAGTTGGGTAGTGTGACCTGCTTTGGCTGTGGCCGCCACCATCGGGATTGCCGGAGGGTCATGATGGGGAGACGTTCAGCTTGTGGCGTTGCCACCCATGCAGTTTCGGGGACGAAACTGCGTGGGCCACCCGGGAGCCAATGACCAGCAAATATGTCGTACACCCAAGCGACGAAAAACACTTGACAGAGTACCAGGCCATGATAAATAAGGGCATCATCTGCCGGGAGGGGCTTGCTTATATGGTTTTTTGATGATGTCTGCGGGAATCTGCTCCGGGTCTTCCATGTAGGACTTGAGCTTCAGCAGGAACGGCTCGAAGAAGTCGGGGGTCCCGAATGCCAGGGGTCCTCCGAAGGATACCTTGGACTCTTCCCCATAGGGCACGTTCAAGGTGCAGGTGCGATGGTGGGTGGAGTGGAAGCAGTAGTCTCCGCCCAGGTTTTTCAAAGGGTTCCTTGATACCAGCAAGGCGTAGTGGTCCTTGATCTCGAGGGAGGAGAACGTGACCTTGGCGATTTTCATGGAGAGCCGCGGCCGGCGCGCCGCCACTTTGCGGGGAAGCTCCTGCATCTGCTCGCGGATAACCCGCTCGGAGAAGCCGCCCGGCTTTTCCCGCACGGACACGTGCTCGAGCATGTCGCCGGTCTCATGTAACGGCCTTACATAGCCTGCGGGGTATCGGGCGGGATAGACCTTTCTTCTCAAGGACACGATCTTCTGGGGGATGTGCTCCGCGGAAAGCCGGGTGACGACCTTCATAAAGGCCTGGTTGGTCTTCATGCCGCGCTCGGCGCAGAAGTCTATAAACGGCTTCATGCGTACTTTGAACTTGACGTTGAAACAGGTGAGCAGGGAGAGGTAGAGCTCGTGGTAGTATGCTCCCATCTCTTCTTCTTGCCAAGGGTGGCCCGGATAGATCATGTTTTGTTGAAAGAGCCCTGTTTAATAACCGCCATTCCCTTCATGCCTGTTTTGGGGGAACCATCTTGTAGGGTTTTTGAAAAAGGTCCCCCGGTATCTGCTCGGGGTCCTCCATGTAGGTTTTGAAGTTTTTAAGGAACGGCTCGTAGTAGTTGATGTTGCCGAAGGCGTGGGGAGCGCCGAAGGTGCAGGTGGTGTCGGTTCCAAAAGGCACGAGCAGCAGGAATGTGCGGTAATGGGTGCCGTGGAAGACGATCCTGGTGTTCAGGCCCTTTAAGGGGTTCCGTGTCACCATGAGGGCGTAGTTGTGCTTGACCTCCTGGCGGGGGAAGACGTGCCTGGCAAGCCATACCGCGAGCTTGGGGTGCTTGATGGCCACTTTTTTGGCAAAAGGCTGCATCTGTGCCCGCAGGTTCCGCTCGAGAAACTGGCCGTCCTTTTCCCGCACGGCGATGTGCTCGAGCATGTCCGTGCCCGGCCGTGCCGCCCGGATGTATCCCGCGGGATAGCGGGCGGGGTATGACTTCCAGTTCAGGGCTATGGTCCGCTGGGGCAGGTGGTTTGCGGAAAGCCGGGTGGTGACCTTCATCATCAGGTCGTGCGTCTTGTGGCCGTTCGCCTTGCAGAAGTCAATAAATGGCTTCATGAACACGTCGAACTCCACGTTGAAAACATAGTGGCGGGCCATGTACCATTCATACTCGATCGGCCCGAACTCTTCGCCTTCCCATGCATGGCCGGGATACATATGATTTCCTCCAAGAAGCGTTTCCCTATTACGATAATATCAACAGCGTAAAAAACAACCCGTCCCCCTGGCCCGGGCCTTTGTATCAATCATTTGACGATTTCACCGGCCTGAACTGGTGTATCCACCAGACAAAGCCCGTGGGCTTGCGGGTTTGCAGGTAGAGCTTTCCCTGACCGGAGAAGTCGCAGATGAGCCCTTCGCCGGAGAGAAAAAGCGACTTGAGTCCACCTACCTTGCGGACGTTGAAGGAAAGGCCCGACTCAAAAGCCACGATGTGGCCGGTGTCCACCGAGTAGTTGCCATCAACCTCGACCTCGTGGACCGCGCCGAAGGACCCGAAAACAACGTCGCCCGAACCCGACGCCCGCAGCATGAAAAGCCCCTCGCCTCCGAAGAAGGTCTTGGCCCCTCCCCAACTGGTGTCGAGCTCAACCCCCGTCGAGCTCGCGATGTAAGAGCCCGACTGGATCATGAGATCGTTGCCCGCGAGCTTTACATGGCGCATGTCGCCGGGATGGCCGGGCGCCAGGAATATCTGTCCGGGAGCGCCGCTGGCTGTATAGGTGTTTATGAAAAAGCTTTCTCCTCCGGCCATCCTTTTCACCGATGACCATACCCCGCCCTTGGCCTGGGTCTCGACCTCCACGTTGGGGCTCATGGCAGCCATGGAGCCGGTCTCGACCACTATCTGCTCGTCCGCAGCAAGATCAACCTCTGCCATGGCGTAATCGGGCTGGTTAGAAAGGTTTATATCCATCTTTTTGTGCTCCTTGTCTCCATTACCGGAATATCCGGAAAGTTCAACTTACCCGTCACGACTCGCGCGCCGGCAGCTTCGAGCCGATTGCTTTTCCAAAAGCGCCGGGGTTTCTGCTTTGTATCCACAGCTTTCCCTTGCCGTTGAACATGCATACCAGCCCCTCGCCCGAGAAAAAGGTCGACTTCCACGAGCCCACTCTCTGCACCTTGAAGCCCAGCGTTTCCTCGAATGCCACGATGTGTCCGGTGTCCACCACGTAAGGACCGTTTATCTCCAGCTCGTGAATGGCTCCGAAGCTGTTTACAGCCATGTCTCCCTGGCCGGTGGCCTTGATCATAAAGAAGCCTTCGCCTCCGAAAAAGGTCTTGAAGCCTCCCCACTTGGTGTCGATGTTGATGCCCTGGCCCGCGGCCAGGTAGGAGGTCGACTGGACAATGACCGAGCCGCCGGTCATGGGAATGGTAGTGATGTCGCCGGGCAGGGCGGGCGCAAAGATGACCTCGCCGGGCCCGCCTGCCGCGGTGTAGGTGTTGAGAAAGAACGACTCGCCTGCCAGGGCCGCTCTTTTAACCGCTTTGAAAAACCCTCCGCCTCCGCCCTGGCGGGAAGAGGTCTGGATATTGATATTATGGCTCATGCTTACCATGGCGCCCGACTCGGCGACCACCGACTCGTCCGCCTGCAAAAGGGCGGTGGCCATGGCGAAGCTGGGACGGTATTCGATCTTGAACTCCATGCTAATACCTCCTCAAGACGGCATCATGGGCCGGAGCCAGGAGACCATGGCCCCGATGTTACGGGTCTGGATGTACAGCTTTCCCTGGCCGCTGAATTCGGTGACCAGCCCCTCGCCGGAGAAAAAGGTTGACTTCCAGGAGCCGACCCGCTTGACGTCAAACTCGAGCGATTCCTCGAATGCCACGATGTGTCCGGTGTCCACAATAAAGCTGCCGTTAACGTCCATCTCCTTAATGGCGCCGAAGGAGTTCAAAAAAAGGTCGCCGTCTCCTTCCGCGGCAAGCAGGAACAGACCCTCTCCACCCAGGAGCGTGCGGAGACCACCGAACCTGAGCTTGACCCGGATGTCCGGCGAAGACGCCAGGAAGCTGGACGCCTGGACCAGGATCCGCTTTCCCTTCAAAGGGAAATGGATGATGTCGCCGTTCATGGCGGGCGCGATAAGTATCTGGCCGCCGGAGTCGCCGGCCTTGAAGATGTTGATAAAGGTTGTCTCTCCGCCCAGGAACTTCCGTCCCAGCGCGGTGATGAGCGCCCGGAAGAACCCCCCGGTTGCGGAGAGCTTGGTGGACACGTTCATGTCGGCGGACATGCTTACCATGCTGCCGGCCTCCACCAGTATTTCTTCCCCTCCCTCCAGGTTGACGCCCAGGAGGGAGTAGGAAGGCCTGTACTTGACACCGAACTTCATTTCAATAAAGACCTCCTGTTAATGACGGGACATGGGAATATAATCATGTCCGACCGGTTTGCGTCAAGGCCCCGGCCGCCGGATATGGTCTCTCAGTAGCCGGAGCACAACCCCTGCCGGAGGATGCGGTAGCCTTTGTCTTCAGGCACCAGGTATGCCAGGCACATCCTGCTGGAGTCGCCGGTGGTCACGAAAAGTTCCGCTTGCCCGTTGTCGTCCAGGTCGTACACCTGGAGCAGCTTGAAAGGAATGGGAAGGACCATCTTCCGCCATACTCCTTGTCGGGAATGGAACATGCAAGCCTTGAGCTTTACGTCCTCGATCTCGAAGTTATCCTCCGGCCGGTGCCAGAAGGAGACAAAGTAATAAGGACTCTCGCCTTTGACCAGCTCCGCGGGCCGGACCGTGGTGTTTTCAATCGACTCGTCGGCGGGAATATCAGCACTGCAAAGGTCCGCCAGCTTCCGGGCCAGGGGAGCGTCCGGCTCCAGGGGGTCCTCTGTCGAAAGGGGACCGGGGGAAAGGTCGTGTTTTCCTCGAATGGCCACCCCGGGCGATTGAAAGACGCTCTCGTGCGGTTTTTCCGACTCGATCTCGAGGTCGGCAACAACCGTTACCGTGGAAGGCGAGTTGCCCACGTAGGAAAATCCGGTGACATGTGCCGGGTGGACATTGCCGGAAAGCGAAACCACGGTTACCGGGTCTCCCTTTTCAAAGCCGCTCATCTCCTTGATCCTTTTAAGCTCCTTGTCGTTCTCCACCTCGAGGCGTTTCTTGTACTCCAGGGGAGGAGTGTCCGGACTGACCGTGTTCACGAACCCGTAAGGGAACCTGACGCGGTTATAGTCGAGGTCCAGGGACATGGCGATCTTGTCCTTTATCGGCTTGTTCAGGTAATTGTACGGCTCGGTAAAGAAAACTTCGTCTCCTCGGAAGGGGAACTCCCGGTTTACGGTTTTTTCCCGGGGAGGGGATTCTTTCTTTTCGGGTTTCTCCGGCTTTTTCTTCGATTGCCAGAAAGGAGCGCAACTGAAAAGCGCCAGTATAATAACAAAAACGGCAAAGACATCCTTATATTTCATCCGGCTTCTCCGTTTAAAACATGAGTCGGGCTTTTTATCCCTGCTGTTTGAAGATCATATTATTTTAATGCTCTGCAGGCTTAATTTCAAAAACCTATATGCGCGCTTCTAAATAGTGCCCGTTGCGAAACGGAGGTTTAATTTACTTTTGCGGCGCTGTTTTG
>CAYQTK010000059.1:0-20285 GCA_964420375.1 uncultured bacterium | reverse complement strand
TAGCCGCCAGATTTGACCTGCGACCCGACACAAAGACGCGGTCAAAGCACTAGCCTGCAAAGGAGTTTTTCAGGATAAAGTCCATTACGCGGTCCATTCCGAACTGTTCGGGAGGACAGTTTTTTCTCCGGGGCATGTGAGGGTATACCTTTACAAAGCTGTACTCGCCCGCTTTCCAGTCTGCGGGCCATTCATTGGGAAGGCCGGACACGGGAAACTTGCGCATTTCGTCTTCGGGCGAGAGCATCTTCCCTTCTTGGTCACGCATGGGGTATCCCGCCATCAGTCTTTCGCCTCCGGAGACCGGTCTCGTGGAGACCACCGCGCTTACGGTTCGATAATCCACTTTCAGCCTCTCATGGTAATGCCCGAACTTCCGGGTCATTTGCTTGAGCAGTGCGAGCAGCTTATCGCGGTCAGCAGGATGTACCATGTCCGCCTTGGCGGCTGTAAAGCAGACACGTTCAATCCCTCCGGGCGACCACTTCAGGGGCAGAACTTTTACAAACAGCCCTTTGACAATGCTTTCCAGCACCGAAGAGCCGGGATGGAGTGCTGTAAACAGGTTCTGCAGGATTTTAAGGTTGTCGTCGAACATGCTGGTCCCTGCGGAAAGGATGGTGGGCACGTCTACCAGTATGACCAGGCTGTGGCATTGGGCAAGGTAGTTGAAGAGGGGGAGGACCACCTGTTTTCTATATTCCTTGTACCTCTTGGCAAAATCTCGATAAATGTCGGGGTTTTTGTTGATGGCGGCTTCGGACAGCGGAGTGAACTGGCTTTGCGGGTCAAGTCCCGCGTACCTGGTGTCTGCAATTTCATGAGGATCGCCGGAGAGGGGGATGTCCCCTTTGGTCCCCAAAAGGAAGGTGGAAGGCGAGATAAGAGGCTTATACGCCAGTATCAGCCGGGCCAGAGTCAGGCGGTAGGCGTGAGTGATCTCGTTTTCCTTTACGTTTCCGGTTTCCAAAAGTTCGAGGAACTCTGCTGCGTACCGGCGATATTCGGAGAGGTTCTCGAGATGAGCGAGGATATAGCGGGACCAATCAGCATAGTCCCTGGTTTCGCTCATCACTGCGTCGGCAATGCGCTCGCCCGGAAAGTCGAAGAACTCGATCTCTGCTCTTTTGAATTTCCAGTCAGTCCGCTCGAAAAAGCACCGGAACAGGGAAGAGTCGCGGGTTTTCTTCGGCCACTGTCCGTTGTTGACAATGGAGTCTCGGTATCCCTCATAGTTGAACCTTTCCTGGCCTTTGGGAACCTCCTGGGACCTGAACCTGGTGATCTCCGCGCTGCCGCGACCGTCGATTGGAAACAGCAGGGGATCGTGGTCCATGAGATGGTTGATGAGGGAGGTCAGAAAAACCGTTTTTCCGGACCCGCGCAGTCCGGTTATTCCCACACGGCGGGCGAACTTGTATACTTTGGGGGGCAAGCTTCCACTCCCTTTGATCACAATAGAACGGACATCTTTTAAGTTAACTCTTTTTCGCGGCAGAAAAAAGAAACCCTGCTCAGAAAGCGTTTTCGCCGGTGAGTGCCATGCCCAGGACAAGCAGATGTACCTCGTTGGCACCTTCATAGGTGTAGACGCTCTCCAGGTTATTCATGTGGCGGATGACCGGGTACTCGAGGCTGATTCCGTATGCTCCCATTATGGATCGGGCCTCCCTGGCTATGTGGAGGGCCTGCTTCACGTTGTTCATCTTGAGCATGCTGATCATCCGGTGGTCCCAGCTCCCGCTGTCTTTCATCCTGCCCACGTGCACTGCCAGGAGGCGCGACTTGGTGAGCTCGGTCGCCATTAGCGCCAGCTTTTCCTGGGTGAGTTGCCTGCCGGAAAGGGTCTTTCCAAAGAGCACCCGGTTCTTTGCAAAGTCTAGCGCGGACTCGAAGCACGAGCGCGCCGCTCCGTTTGCTCCCCATGCTATGCCGAACCTTGCTTCGTTCAAGCACATGAGCGCCTGCTTGACACCGGTCACTCCGGGCAGGCGGTTTTCGTCCGGCACCCGCACGTCGTCGAAGACGAGCTCGGATGTCACTGATGCGCGGAGGCTCATCTTGTGCTTGATCTCGATGGGCTGGAAGCCGGGTGTGTTTTTTTCCACCAGGAAGGCCCGCATCCCCTGGTCGGTGTTGGCGAACACCAGGGCAATGTCCGCAATGTTTCCGTTGGTGATCCACATCTTGGAGCCGTTTATGATCCAGTCGCCTTTTTTCTTTCGGGCATAGGTCTTGGCAGCTTGGGGGTCGGAGCCTCCGTGTGGTTCGGTAAGGCCGAAGCATCCGACTTTTTCGCCGGTAGCCATGGCCGGCAGCCACTGCTGTTTCTGCTCTTCGGTGCCGAACTCGTGGATGGGATACATCACCAGGGAGGTCTGCACCGACACGAAAGACCGAAGCCCGGAATCGCCCGCTTCCAGCTCCTCGCAAGCAATGCCGTAACACACGTTGCTCATGCCCGCGCAACCGTATCCGTGTATCTTGATGCCCAGCAGACCCAGCTCGCCAAGCCTCGGAATGTGCTCGACCGGGAACCGTCCGGCTTCGAACGCCTCCTCCACAACCGGCATGTACTCCTTATTCACGAACCTCTGCACGGTGTCGCGGAGGATGTTCTCCTCTTCGTTCATCAAGCTGTCAACTCTCATGTCAAGGTCCATGTCTCGTCCTTTATTATATTATTATATTGGCAGTTGTTTGGAATCTACATGCACTTATTCAAAAGCTCTGCTATTTCGTCCGCGCTTTCCGGCATTTGGGGGTTGGTATATATGCTGGGATCGGAGAGTGCAAGCCTGGCGCAGTCATCTGTTTTAGGCCCGTCCACACCCGCGTCCGCAAGCTTTAAGGGAATACCCAGCTTGGAGGTGAACTCCCTCATTTTCTTAATTGCGCTTTTTGCATCCTCCTCTTTGTTCCCTGTAAGGGGAACTCCCATAGTTTCTCCTATAAGTGCGACCTTTTCGGGAACTGCGGATGCATTATACTCCATTCCGGTGGCGAGCATGATGGCGTTGGCCAGTCCATGGGGCACTCCGAACATTCCGCCTAGTGCATGGGCCATGGCGTGCACTATGCCCACGTAAGCGTTCTGGAAGGCCTGTCCTGCGCAGGATGATGCCACCAGCATGGCGCTTCTTGCTTCCATGTCAGTGCCGTCCTGGAGTGCGGCGGGAAGGTTGGCCGCGATCATGCGAATCGCATGGATAGCCAATGCGTCCGCCGGCGGCATAGTCCGGGTGGACATGATGGCTTCCGCTGCATGCGTCATGGCGTCCATGCCGGTTGACGCAGTCAGGTCCCCGGGCAGCCCCTTGGTAAGCAACGGGTCGAGCAGTGCCGTTTCAGGTATGATCCCGTCGTCGAGCAGGACCATCTTTCTGCCCTTCTGCCGGTCCTTTATCATGGCCATGGAGGTGCACTCCGAGCCCGTACCCGCAGTGGTGGGAACGGCAAGATGCGGGACAGGTCTGTTTTGCAACTTGTTAAAGCCGATAAGCTCGCTGACTGCGGCACCGTGGTGAGAGAGAACCGCGGCAATCGCCTTGGCCGTATCTATCGAACTCCCTCCGCCAACGGAAACAACCGAGTCAGCGCCCGCGGCGCGGGCGGATTCAACCGCTTCGTCAACCAGTTCGATGCCGGTGTCGGGCACCACCTTGTCAAACACCGCCGCCAGGTTGTCACCAAGCGACTCCTTGATTGAGCTTACCATTTCAGTGTCCGCAAGCGAGCTGTCAGTGACCAGCAGCGTACGCGAGCATCCTAAGGAGACAAGCTCCTTGCCGGCGCGCTTTTTTGCAGAGTTCTCGCCAAAGACCATCCTGCCGGGATTGTGGAAGTTGAATCTTTGCATGACACTCCTCCAACTCGATATTTTACCGGGCGGCTGAAAGACCCCTTGATCATATCCGAGGAGAGTCGATTATGCAACGACGAAAATGACCGCTCTGGCCTACTTTTCAAATCCTTTTAAAGAACCAGTCCCAGAATTCCTTCTTGTTGTGGACTTTGGAGGGTGCGTTTATTCCCCTGCCGGCCGGAAGGTTCTTTTGGCGGACCACTACTGTTTTGTATCCCCACCCTTCATGGTCGATGTCCGCGTAAATCCATCGGTCCTGGAACCACTCGGGATGGATAAGGTATGCCAGCGCGGTCACGTCCCACGGCGTGAATGAAGGCTTGCCGGCAACGGCGGGGAGCACTGTCTTGATGGCCCACCACGACCGGGTCTGCTCTCTGATCATCTCTCGCATGAAAGGCGCTTCATTGACCATTCGGCGATACTTGTCCCTGGTGACCGGTGTCTGGAGGCACAAGGCGGAGTGGATCATGTGGAACTCGACTCCGCTGCCCAATACAGTCCGTGCCGAACGGACATCCGCGCCATAGTTCAAATCCAACATGGCCCACTTGGGCCATTTGCCGGGCGGCGCCAGTGTCCCGCCCATGGACACCACCTTGTGGATGGATGGCGCCACGTCAACGTCCGCGGTCATGGCGGTTGCCACGTTGGTTAGAGTGCCCACCGCCAGGATGGTGACCTCGCCGGGGCGGTCGAGCACCGTCTCCCGGATGAAGCGGCTCGCCGGCGTGTCCCTGCCGAAGTCCCACGGGCCGGATGCGCCCCGCTTGCAGGGTATGTCTTGTCTGCCCGCGGCCTCCAGTATCTCCCTGGCCTTGGGATAGGTCTTGTCTTGCCGGTGATTGCCCCATGCCGTGGTCACGCCCAGTATTTCCAGCTCCGGAGAGTTTAAGGCAAGAATAAGCATGAGACCGTCGTCCACGTCATGGCCCACGTATCCCATGGCAGTGTCGGTGTCGATGATGACCTTGATCTTGTCCTTTGCAAAAGCGGGAAGTGAAAGAAATATACACAGGCTTAAAGCCGTGAAGGATGCAGTAAAGTTTCTCTTCATGGTCGCTCCCTTCTTCGCTGGAGTGGAGTTTCTACTCTTTGTCGTCTTCTTCCAGTGCCTTGTAAAGCTCGGGCGGGAACTTCTCGAGCACTCTCTCTGGAGTTATCTTTTTCTTGGGCTTCCAGGGAGTGTTGCCCATCATGAGCTGTCCGGTGTCCGGGTCTTCGCGGAGGTTTGCCTCGATGGGGTAGTAGCGGTTGTGTTCTTTAATAAGCTCGTTTAAGTGCTCGAGGTCCAAAGTTTCGACAACCACCCGCCAGAGAGTGTTGAACTTCTTCGGGTCGTGCCGATAGGTTTCCGCTATCATCTTCCATTTTTTGTCGAGCTCGCGGTCAAGTTCTTCTTCCAGGTCCTCGATGTACTTGGCCCGGACAGCGTAGGACGGCGGTCCCATCCGCGCCCGTACTTTCTGCTCCATGGGCACGTCAAAGTTCACTTGGGGAATGTGCACCGGGTTGCCCATGAGATCGGGGGGGAGGTCCTCCGGTTTGAACCCGCCGGAAAGCAGAAGATCAATATACTTGTCCTCACCGAGTTTCTGCAGGAGCTTTTCCTGTTCCTTACTCTTCTTACTCATCTTGCGCCTCGCTTTCGCCGGGGCTTTATAATAGCCCCTCTACTTGTCCAATTTAGCACGCTCCGGAGGTCCGTTCAATGGGGTTGGAGATTCGAATTCCGGGAGCCTTCCAGATCGTTAATTCATATCAATCCTTGAAACCTTTGCGGTTCTCTGGCATCATTAGTGAATGAACCGATCCATTCGATTAATTCAGATGAAAGGAGTAAGAATATGGCGGAGAATATCGTGGACCTGACCAATGATAACTTTGAACAGGAGTGCTTGAATTCCGAGATGCCGGTTTTGATCGACTTCTGGGCGGAGTGGTGCGGACCGTGCCGGATGGTTGGTCCTGTTGTTGACGAGCTTGCCGACGAGTACAAGGACAAGATCAAGGTAGGCAAGCTGAATGTAGACAACGCCCGGGAGGTTGCCGCCCAGTACGGCATTCGGAGCATCCCCACCCTGATGATATTCAAGAACGGGCAGGTAGCCGACACCATGGTGGGGGCCCAGCCCAAGGACAATGTTAAAGCTTTTGTAGACAAGAACCTCTAAGAGAACCTCTATGAATCATAGCCGGGGCTTGGTCCCGGGGTTTTTTACAGCCGCAAGAAGGATGGGCTTTCCTTTACGCTTATTGGTTCAAGTAAAAGAGCGATGGTTTAAGCTTATAAAGTACACCTTATATCGCGGCTGAAGCCGCTCGCACTTATTATGCTTATAAAGTGCACCTTATTATGTCAATTCATGCAGGGATTCGTATCAAGAAGGAGGAGGACATGGAAAGGACACTGGCGATTGTCAAGCCCGATGCCTTCCGGGCGGGGGCGGCGGGCGAGATAATATCGTCTTATCTTAACGAAGGCTTCGGCATAGTGGCCATGAAGATGGTGAAGCTCAGCCGCGACGATGCCGCGGGTTTTTATATCGTCCACAAGGACAGGCCGTTCTACGACGAGCTCTGCGAGTTCATGAGCTCCGGTCCCATAGTGGTGCTGGTCCTGGAAGGGGACAACGCAATCGAGAGAAACCGCAATCTCATGGGACCTACTGATTCGCGGAAAGCGGAGGCAGGGACAATCCGCAACCGCTTCGGCACCGACATTCAGAACAACGCCGTCCACGGAAGCGACGCCCCGGACACCGCGGAGTTCGAGATCAACTACTTTTTCAACGCCCTGGAGTTCGTGAAATAGAGGATGCCGAGTAAATCGCTGCCGGCCGCAGAGAATAACGAGGCTCTTCCGGTTTAACAGTAGGTGGCTTGGTTCACTGATAAGGTTTGATTTTCTGTCCGGCCTCAGGCTTGCGTTTATCGCATCGGGGGCTGCCCCCCCGGGGGTTGAAATGGAGATGGTGTTAGGTTATGATTTAATCGCCGGTTCGGAGGACAGGGGAACTTAAGACGTGCGAACTGAGCGCCGAGACTATGGCTATACAGGGAGTAGGATTCGACCGGTTCTTCCCCTTCCTCTTTTCCCGCCCGTCCGCGTGCCTGTCTGCCCTGTCTGCATGTCCGCACAGGCAGGCGTGTCCGGCAGAGGCAGGCTGGAAGCCCGAAGGCGATAAACGTATCATTGCGACGCCAGCTAACTCTTTGATGAACCCAGACTTTTTGCTTTGAAGAGCATGTTTGCATTGCAGGTATCATTAAACCGGAAGAGCCAAAAGGGATTGATGTCAACTTCTCACCGGGACAGGGCTGGTGAGGGCATCAAGCTTCATTTCCCGTCTTTTCCTGTTCGCGGCCGGTAGAGGTTGGTTATGGGCATGCGCCAATCGCGGATAAAGGAGCGGGGGGATATCTTTACGCCGGGAGGTCCTTGCCTTCTTTTGTACTCGTTGCGGTCCAGCCTCGAGACCACTTCCTCCACCACTGGAAGGTCGTATCCGCGGCTTATGATTTCGTCCGCAGGCAGGTCTTCTTCCATGTATAAGCGAATGATCCCGTCCAGGACAGGGTAGGGCGGCAGGGTGTCCTCGTCCTTCTGGCCCGGCTTGAGCTCTGCTGTAGGAAGCCTTTGGATCACGGAATCCGGAATGAGCTCTTTGCCCGCGCGCCGGTTTACATAGCGGCAAAGCTCGTATACCTGCGTTTTGGGCACGTCCTTTATAGGCGCGAACCCGCCTGCCATGTCGCCGTACAGGGTGGCGTAGCCCATGGCGTTCTCGCTCCGGTTGCCGGTTGCCAGGACCATCCATCCGAAGCGGTTGGACAGGGCCATGAGGATATTTCCCCGGATGCGTGCCTGGATGTTCTCCAGCTCGACGCCCGGTTCTCCTCCCTGGAAGGCCTCTTCAAGTGTCTTCTTATAAGCCTCGAACGCCGGCTCTATGGAGATGTTCATGGTTTGTATGCCCAGGTTGTCTGCGAGTCTCTGCGCGCCGTCCAGGCTTTCCTGCGAGGTAAACCTGGAGGGCATGAGAACGCCGATGACGTTCTCCGCTCCCAGGGCCTCCGCGGAAACAGCCGCAACAAGTGACGAGTCCACCCCCCCGGAAAGACCGACCGTTGCCTTGTTAAACCCGTTTTTACTTATGTAATCCCGCGTGCCCAGTGTTAGCGCCATGTGGACCTCTTCGGTCTCGCTGAGCTCGCGGGCCCGGACCTGCTGCACCGGCCTCCTCTCTCCGTAGTCGGGCGCGTCGATTGAGACCGTTGCTGTGACGGATGGCTTTTGCTTGCGGGCCAGGCCGGCGTTTTGGAATATCCGGTCAACGTCCAGGTCAGCCACCAGCATCCCCTCTTCAAAGCGGGGCAGCGAGGTAATGATTTCGCCGGCCGGGTCCATGACCAGGGAGCCTCCGTCAAACACCACTCCGTCCTGGGCGCCCACCATGGTGTTGTAGCACATGATGCTCCGGGTGCGGACGGCAAACCCTTCGAGTGTCTGCATGCGAAGGTATAGCTTGCCGGTGTTGAAAGGGGAAGCTGCGGGGTTAAATATGATGTCCGGCTTGTTCCGGTGTGCGTGCTTTTCCGCTGCCTCTCCTTTTATCCACAAATCCTCGCAGATGGTGATCATGACGCGGACGCCGCGAATCTCCACCACCAGGCTATCGCCGCCGGGCCGGAAGTACCTCTTTTCGTCGAACACGCCGTAGTTGGGAAGCTCTATCTTTCGATAGAGCCCCTTTATCTGCTGGTCATGGATCAGGGCTGCGGTGTTGTAGACCCAGCCTTGGTGGCCTCCTTCAGGCTCTTCAGGGAAAACCACCACCGCGGCCATGTCCTTCACCTGCTTGATGATCTCGGAAAGCGCCTTCCTGCACTCGCGCACGAACTGCGGCTTGAGTAGAAGGTCCTCGGGTATCTCCCCGCATATGGCCAGCTCGGGCACAGAGGCCAGGTCAGCCTGCTGCTCCCGAGCCTGGGCCAGGGCGTCCTTGATCCTTTCGGTGTTGCCCCCGATATCGCCCACCACAGCGTTTATCTGGGCCATGGCAATTCTGATGGAACTCATCTAGTTTTACTCCCCAATGCCAGATATAATGAGGTGTGACCCCTCATCCTTGTTGAATGATAATATAAGATGTGCGAGCGGCGAAAGTCATCACCCGCGCCGCCCGCACCGGGTTCGGAATTTCTCTTACCGCAAAACACCGATTCGATTCTATCACCAGCAGGGGCACTGCTCAAAGTATGGGAAGATAGGTATCGAGCTCCCACTGGCTCACGTGGGTGCGGTAGCGGTCCCACTCGATCATCTTGTTGTGGATGAACTTGTCGAAGATATGATCGCCCAGCGCATGTCTGACCACCTCGCTGTCCTTGGTGCACTCGATGGCCTGGCCGAGGCTTCCCGGCAGGGACTCGATCCCGGCCTTTTCCCTGGCTTCCGGAGACATCTCGAAGATGTCCTCTTCTACAGGGTCGGGCAGCTCGTAGTTCTCCTTGATGCCTTTGAGACCAGCGGCCAGCATTGCCGCATAAGCCAGGTAAGGGTTACAGGCCGGGTCCGGGCAACGGAACTCCATGCGGGTGGCCTGTTCTTTTCCCGGTTTGTACATGGGGACCCGCACCAGTGCGGACCGGTTCCGGCGGGCCCAGCTTACATACACCGGCGCCTCGTAGCCCGGCACCAGCCTCTTGTAGGAGTTGGCCCACTGGGCGATCACCAGGCACATTTCCGTAGAGTGTCGGAGGATGCCCGCGATGTAGGACTTGCCTTCTTTGGACAGGTTATAAGGATCGTTCCCGTCGTAAAAGACGTTCTTGCTTCCCTTGAAAAGCGACTGGTGGGTGTGCATGCCCGAGCCGTTCTCTCCGAAGATGGGCTTGGGCATAAAGGTCGCATATATGCCGTGCTTCTGGGCTATCTCCTTGACAACCAACCTGTAGGTCATGGACGCGTCCGCCATCTTCAGGGCTTCCATGTACCTTAAGTCTATCTCGTGCTGGCTGGGGGCAACCTCGTGGTGAGAGTACTCGACCTCTATGCCCAGCGACTCGAGTGCCAGTATGGTCTCCCGCCGGAGGTCACTGGCCGTGTCCAGGGGAGTAAGGTCAAAGTAGCCACCCTGATCAAGGGTCTGTACGCTCTTGGCGTCCTGGAAGTAAAAGTACTCCAGCTCCGGGCCAATGTACATGGTATAGCCCATGTCATCGGCTTCTTTGAGCATCCGCTTCAGGGCGTAACGGGGGTCTCCGACATAAGGGCTTCCGTCCGGCTGGCGGATGTCAGCGAACATCCGGGCCACCGCATACTCCCGGGGCCGCCACGGCAGGATGGCAAAGGTCTCCGGGTCGGGCATGGCCACCATGTCGCTCTCGTGAATGCGGGCAAACCCCTCAATGGACGATCCGTCAAAACCCATGCCCTCGGCAAGGGCCTCTTCCAGCATGTCCGCGGTTACGGCAAAGCTCTTTAACATACCCAGAACGTCAGTAAACCAAAACCTTATAAACTTGACGTTCTTGTCCTTTACCGTGCGGAGCACATCTTCCTTGGTCATCTCTGACATTTTCCTCTTCCTCCTTGTCGTTTAGTGGAGCGAGATCCTTCTGTTCGCTCCGTTACTTTTACAACTCATGAACTGTGCCAAATTTTCATAGAGAATTTATCTTTTCAAATCAAACTGTTACAAACCGGTCTCTGTCGATCACCCTTAGATAGAATACCACAATGTAGACCAAAAGGCGGCTTTCCTACAAAATTGTGAGAACTCTTACCATACGGCTGCGCTGCCTGTCTCCCCCGTACGGATGCGGATCGAGTCCTCCATCTCGAAGATGAATACCTTGCCGTCGCCTATACTCCCGGTGCGGGCCCCCCGAACCAGCGCCTCCAGGGTCCGCTGCAGGTCCGGCTCGGTCACCGCGATCTCGACCTTGACCTTTTTCAAAAGGTTGCCCATCTCCTCCATTCCCCGGTAGACCTCGGTGTAACCCTTTTGGCGGCCGCAGCCCAACACCGGGGTCACCGTTATCATGTTAATTTCCTCTTTCTCGAGCTCTTCTCTCACCCTGTCCAACTGATGCGGACGAATGATAGCAACTATGTATTTCATGGTACAAGTCTCCTTTTATTTCTTCATTCCAGTACGGTGTAGCCGGCCTCCCGGTGCTGGCTGATGTCCAGCCCCACGATCTCGTCTTCCCGCGCCACCCGCATTCCTAACAGCACGTCCACCAGCTTATAAAGCAAAAAGGTCAGCAATGCTGCATAAGCCATGGTCGCGACTATGCTTATGGCCTGGATGCCTATCTGGGCAGGGTTTCCAAAGAGTGCGCCGTCAGTTCCGCCGATAGCTGCCTTGGCGAATATCCCGGTTGCCAGAGCTCCCCACATGCCGCAGATGCCGTGTACCCCGAACACGTCCAGGGAGTCGTCATACCCCAATCTCGGTTTCAACACTGCCACAGCCACGAAGCCCAGGGCAGAGGCCACCGCCCCGATGATGATGGCAGCCATGGGCCCTACGAACCCGCAGGCGGGGGTTATGGCCACCAGCCCGGCCACCGCTCCGGTAGCCGCTCCCAGCATGGTGGGCGCACCGTTGTGTTTCCACTCGATTAAAGACCATGCCAGCCCTGCGGCAGCAGTGGACACGATGGTGGTTACAAAGGCGTTGGCTGCTGCTCCGTCGGCTGCAAGCGCGCTTCCTGCGTTGAATCCAAACCACCCGAACCACAGAATGGCGGTGCCAACCACCACGAAAGGCAGGTGATGAGGGGTAAAGAGCCTTTTTTTGTAGCCGTCCCTCTGGCCGATGAGTATGGCGATCACCAGCGCGGAGACGCCCGCGTTGATGTGGACCACCGTGCCGCCCGCAAAGTCCAGCGCGTTCATGCCGGCAAGCCAACCGTCAGGTCCCCACACCCAGTGGCAGACCGGGTCATAAACCAGGGTCGCCCATAAAACCATGAAAAGCAGGAAAGAGCTGAAACGGATGCGCTCTGCAAACGTTCCCACTATAAGCGCGGGAGTGATAATGGCGAACATGCATTGGAACACCATGAAAGCAAGATGGGGAATGGTACCGCCCTCCTGGGGGACCATGCCCACTCCTCGCAAGCCAGCGTAATCCAGACCGCCTATAAACCCGTAACCAACGTCGGCGCCGAAAGCAAGGCTGTAGCCGATCAGCACCCATTGCAGAGTTATAACGCACATCAGGATAAAACACTGCATGAGAACCGAAAGAAAATTCTTGCGTCGAACCATGCCACCGTAAAAAAGCGCCAGCCCCGGCGTCATAAAAAGAACCAAAGCTGCGCACACCAGCACAAAAGCAGTATCGCCCGAGTTAATCGCATCCATTGTCCCGTTCATCGTTTTTCCTCCTCCGTAACGTAATAATAAGAGCTTTGCGCTCCTTTTTGCCGTACAGGCGTTGCCGTATCGTCACCAATCAAAGCAAGGCTTGTGCCGTCTTGTATTTGTTTTGTGATTACGGTTCTAAAACGATTACTTGCGCCGAATACCTGAGGTTATTTCGAGAGGATGGGTGCAGAGAAAACATACTTTTGCGAAAGGTGTTCCAGTGGTTTGCTACGTTTTTGTATTTTTGTGGAGGAGTAATCAGTTTCAAAGATTTAGCTTACTTACTCCGGGAACATCGTCTTCATTTTTCAATTCCGGCTTCACTCACAATTTGATAACAAACTACCGGTAAATCTTACCAGGGCGTGCGACATATTTGGTGTCATTGCCTCCCGGGTGGCCGCCACAGGCTGAACGCCTCACCATGATGAACCTCCGGCAGTCGCGATGACGGCGGCCACAGCCGAAGCAGGTCACATAGTGCGCTGTCTCTCGAAAAAAGGAGAACAGCGCCGACGAAAATCGCGGCTAAAGCCGCTCGCACGATTCTCTTCTGTTCTTCGAGAAGCTATAGCCGCCCGCACGATTCTCTTCTGTTCCCGAGAAGCATTTGACAACGCACTAGATGCACTGTCAAGCGTCTTTCGTCGCTTACAAGACGGATTTTCTTCGTGCGAGCGACGGAAGTCGCGACTTTCCTCGCTCACTCGTTATGCGTCATTTTCATCTTGACAAGACACTACCAACAGGACCCTTCCCCCTTATCAGGAGTAATGTTCGTTGTAAAGGGATTGATCCAACCTTATTATGCCGGGGAGATGGCGTGGTTTTGAAACATTCGACCTGTGGCTTCGCCACCCACGCAGTTTTGGGGACAAAACCGCGTGGCCCACCCTCCCTGAACTCCCCGCTCGTTTCAAGCTTTTCCACCACTTCCATTCTTCTCTTTTCAATCCCGCCTTCGCTTATGCCCATGTCTTGTTTTTGATGATCTTGGATACTTTCCGATCAGTGTCCCAAAAAGCAGGCCGGCGCAACAGCCACCAAATATGTCGCAGGCCCCTTACCAGGAGATTATTTGACTATCCCCGGCATTTTTGCTATAGATAACTCACTTTTCATTTACTCTCCAAAGCACGGTAAATTAAGAAGCGCGGCGAGGTTTTCATGACAGAGTGGAGGACCCTTTCTTGTCCGAGTTGCGGCGCGCCGGTGGAGATGGGCCGTTTCGCATCCATGGCGGTTTGCGATTACTGCGGCAGCGGCGTTTACCTGGAGGACGAGGCGGCCAAGGCGCTTGGCGAGATGGCCATACTCACCGAGTACCCCACTCCCCTTTACCTCCACGCCACCGGCTCGCTGCGGGGCAAGCGCTTTACAGTGGTGGGCCGGGTCAGGTACCGCTACTCGCGTGGTTTCTGGGACGAATGGTACTTAAGCTATGATGACGGCAGCTACGGATGGATTGCTGACGATGAAATGGAGCTTTCCCTGGAGCACGAGATGTTCGACTTCAAGAACGTTCCCGACTTCGAGAACGCCGTGCCGGGCGCGGGCATCGAGGTTTCGGGCAATTCCCTTATAATAGACGAAAAGGACGTTGCCGAGCTGGAAGGCGCAGAGGGCAGTCTTCCGTGGGTGATGACCAAAGACCAGCAGTTCCCCTACCTGGAAGCTTCCCAGGATGATTTCATGGCAACGGTGGAGTACTCGGAGGACGGCCCCGAGGTGTTCTCCGGTGAATGGGTGAGCCAGGACGAGCTCAAGCTGGACCATCCCAAGGATGATGACGGCGGCTTTGGGGGATGGACCGACGCTTGAGCAATGCTGACTTGTCCTGCAGGCATGCCTGGATTTAGCACAAGGAAGGCGGACCATGGCGCAAGATAACAGCTCGGGTTCCCGATGTCTTTATTGCGGTGCTCCCGTGGACGAAAGCACGCTGGGAGAAGGCGTCAATAAATGCCCCAACTGCGGCCGGACCCTTCTGAGGGGCGGTCTCAAGTCCGAGGGTTCCGGGGAGACAGCAGGCACGCAGGATCATTCCGCTTCTCAGGGGGCCGCTTCTCAGGATTCGCAAGGCATAACCGAGGACGTTCCCGCGGGCAAGAAGCCCATCCGGAAGAGGCTGGTCCGCCGTCGTGGCAAGGCCCCTCCGCGCAAGATAAGCTGCACTTCGTGCGGCGCTCCCATCGAGATCAAGAACCAGGCCATGGCGGAGATGATCACCTGCTCTTACTGCGGGTCGGTCCTGGACCTGAACTCGCCGGACCGCAAGGTCCTCCGCAAGATACTCCTTGACAAGAGGCCCCCGTGCCCCTTGAAGCTGGGAGACAAGGGGACCATCAAGGGCATCGAGTGGGAAGTCATCGGCCGCATCCGGGTGGCGGAAGAGGTCATCTACACGTGGGACGAGTTCCTGTTGTTCTCCCCTGATCACGGCTATGCCTGGCTGGAGCTGGACGAGGGACACTGGACGTTTCTTCGCAAGAACAAGTCCAAGCCGCAGGTAAACCCCCGCACCCTGGAGCCGCTTGACAAGTTCAGCATGTGGGGAAAGAAGTTCACCGTGGTTGATAAAGGCATGGTGGTAGTACAGTACATTGAAGGCGAGTTCACCTACCAGACCGGGGTCAACGATACCACCAATTACCTGGAAGCGGTGTCGCCGCCCCTTACCCTGAGCGCGGAATGGACTGACCAGGAGCTGGAGTGGATCAGCGGCGAGTACATGGAGCCGGAGCGGATACAGAGGGCTTTCAAGCTGGACAGCGTGCCCGAGCGCAAGGGCATCGCCCGCAACCAGCCCTATTACATGCCTGCCTGGCGGAAGCAGGTCATGAAGGTCGCGGGCATATTCGTATTGCTGTTCGTGATCATGAGCGTGGTGTCCTGCGTAAGCGGTAGCGAGGTCGAGAGCTTCAAGGTTTCCGCTGACCAGTACCTCGAGTCGAAAAACAGCGAGCCTTACATCTCTCCGCCCATCAAGTTCGCCGGCAAAACAGTAAGCAGGATCAAGTTTTTCGCTCCCTTGAACGACTCCTGGGTCTGGCTCGACGTTGTGCTCTTGAACGAAGACAAACAGCCGGTCATGCATTTTGCCGAAGAGATATCCTATTACTCGGGTCCTGACTGGTCGGAGGGCAGCAAAAAGGAGCGGGTGGTTTTCAAGGTTGACGAGCCGGGAACATATTATCTGTCCATGGTCGGAGAAGGCGGACACGGCACTTCGAGCAACACTCCCCGCGGCGAGACCATTGCCGTGACCGTGTACAAGGGATGCATCCTGGCCCGCTACTTCATTATAATGGCGGTGGTCGCGGGCATATTTCCGATATTCGAATCGATACGTCATGGCCGCTACCAAGGTAAACGCATAGGAGACCTGTTAAACGATGACGACGACGACTAAAATCTTCATCGGCGCGATGGTGGTTGCAACAGCCATCACCTTCTGGGCGAGCTTAAAGGGGTGGGGAGTGACCACTCCCCGCCTGGAGAAGAAAAGCCTCCGGCACGGGAGCGTAAGCCGTTCCCATCACCGGAGCCATTCCCATTACCTGGGCAAGTGATATTTCCGGCTGAACCAATGAAGGAGGTTATCTGAAATGGAGCTTTTATCCGACATCCATCTTTCCGAGCTGATATCCACCCTGGTCTACTGCGGTGTGGGGCTTATATTTTTTATCGTGGCCTACTTTGTCATGGAGATGATCCTGCCTTTCCCGGTCCGAAAGGAGATCGAGGAGGACCAGAACGTCTCCTTGGGAGTGATCCTCGGCGCGATGATTATCGGCCTGGCCATTATAATCGCCTCCGCCATAGCGTCGCCGTCCTCTCCGGATAAGGTCGAAAAAATCAAGGTGGAACAGACACAGCCCCAGAAAAGCCAGGAATGACCAGGTCCGCGTCCCTGGTCCTGCTGCTGTCGGTCTTTCTGGTAGCAGTAGCGTCGCTTATCTATGAGCTCATTGCCGGGGCTGTATCCAGCTACCTGCTCGGCAACTCCATAGCCCAGTTCTCCATTGTCATCGGCATATTCCTCTCCGCCATGGGACTCGGTTCCTTCCTGTCCAAGTTCATCCAGACCAGGCTGCTGCCCCGCTTCATACAGGTGGAGGTAGCCATCGGCCTCTTAGGCGGGTTCTCCGCGGCAGCACTGTTTCTGACCTTTGCTTATACCGACATATACTTCACCGTGCTGGTTGCGGTAAGCGGCGGATTGGGGACCCTTATCGGGCTCGAGATACCCCTGATAATCCGCATCCTCCGCAGCCGCGAAGAGTCGCTTCGGATAACCGTGTCCAACGTCATGACAGTGGACTACGTGGGCGCGCTGGCTGCCAGCCTGACTTTTCCCTTCCTTTTGATTCCCCACTTGGGGCTGTTGAGGTCGTCTTTTCTGGTGGGTCTTTTGAACATCGGCGTGGCCTGGCTGGGCATAGGTTACTTCCGGCAGGAGAGCAGGGAGCTTAAGGGGCTGCCGGTGTTTGCAGCAGCAGCCACCATCGCTGTAGCCGGCGGCCTGGTGTTTACCTCCGCCTTGGTGGGGCTGGTGGAGGACCGCATCTATCCTGACGAGATCATCTATGCCGGACAGACCAGGTACCAGCGGATTGTCATCACCCGCTGGAGACAGGACGTGCGGCTTTTTATCGACGGCAAGCTCCAGTTTTCCACCAAGGACGAGTACCGTTACCACGAGAGCCTGGTCCATCCCGCCATGAGCGCCGCCCCAAAGCGCAGGGACATCCTTATCCTGGGAGGCGGCGACGGCATGGCAGCCCGGGAGATACTGAAGTACCCCGAGGTCAGAAGTATAGACGTGGTTGACATTGACCCGGAGATGACCAGGCTTTTCAAGGAAAAGGACATGCTTGCCGGTCTCTCCGATTATGCACTGCGAGACCCCAAAGTGCAGATCATCAACAGGGACGCCATGAAGTTTCTTCAAGAGAGTGAAAACACCTATGACGTCATCTTAATGGACCTTCCCGACCCCAGCGACCTGACCCTCGGCAAGCTCTACACCAAGAGCTTTTACACCTATGCCGGCAGAAGACTGGAGCCCCGAGGTGTGATCTGCGTGCAGAGCTCGTCTCCGTTTTTCGCGACCGACGCCTTCTGGTGCATTGTCAACACCCTGGACTCCGCGCCGGTGGCTTCCGGTCCCGCCCGCACCTTTTTTGTAAGGCCCTTTCACGTGAACGTGCCTTCCTTCGGCGAGTGGGGTTTTACCCTGGCCTCGCCTTTTCCCATCAACCCGGCAAGGCTCGAGCTCGAGGTTGACACCAGGTTCCTGAACAATGGTCTCATGAAAAGCATGTTCCGGTTCCCCGCTGACATGAACCATAGGGAGACCAGGATCAACCGGCTGGACAACCAGATACTGGTGGATTACTATATGCAGGGGTACAAGGAGTTCAACGATTGAGTAGCTGCATCGCTCGCATGACAAGCAATCAAGGTTTGGCATAAGGTTCGAGGAAAAGGAATAATGAGAAAAGCTGAACTTATCACGAGCATAACGGTATTGGTAATGACTTTGTTTCTAGGAGGCTGCGGAAGCTCGGGAAGTGACGACGATGATGATGACAACAAGACGGATAATGTTGACACTCCCCCGCGTATCGAGAACCTCGCGGTGAACGTGGACGCCGGCAACAACATCAACATCAGCGCCGACGTTTCCGACGAGGATTATGTTACCCTGGTGGACCCTTTTATCTCGGAGTATGATTCAGCAAAAGACAGGTACATGATGTGGATGCTGGGACCGGCAACAGGACTGGGGGTGTCGAGCTTCTCCTACTCCCACAGCTACAGCGGCGCTTTCATGACCGTCTGCGAAGGCGGCAATTGTAACCCCTCGGCCACCAACATCAGGTTCGACAGCCAGGGCGACATCTACATCACCGGCGAGTGCGAAAACGCCTCGGAAAGGTTCGACTGCTACGCCATAACCTCACACGGCTCCACTGTAGACGTTTATACCATCACCGACCTGGGCGGAAGCCAGGTCACCATTGACACCTTTTACCCGGTAAAGCTCTACCTTACTTCTTTGGATCCTTCAGGACTGCTTAAGACCTCGACCTCGACACACGGCATCAGCAGCGCTGACCTGGGATTCGGGTCAGCTTCGCTTGATCAACAGACCTATCACGGCGGCATCGAAGTCAAGGACTCCTCCGACCAGACCAATTTCGACGCCAAACCTTTTGCATACTAAGTGCCGATTCCCAGCACGTCCTGCATGGAATAGAGGGCGGGGTCCTTGCCTGCCACCCACAGGGCGGCGCGTACTGCTCCGCCTGCAAAGGTGTCCCGGCTGTGGGCCCGGTGGCATATCTCGATCCTCTCGCCTTGCCCGGCGAAAGTGACGGTGTGCTCGCCCACGATGTCGCCTCCCCGCAACGTCTGGATGCCTATCTCCTTGAAGGGACGGGCGCCGATGTCCCCTTGCCGGCTATAGCGGGCAGTGTCTTGCAGGGACCATCCCTTGGCTACTGCGGCAATCTCTGCAAGCCGTAGCGCGGTTCCCGATGGAGCGTCCTTTTTCTGGCGGTGGTGGGCCTCCACGATCTCCACGTCGAAGTCGTCGCCCAGGATACGCGCGGTCTCGGCTATCAGATGAAAGAGAAGGTTCACCCCCATGCTCATGTTGGGGGCGAGAACAATGGGGACCTTTGAGGCCGCTTTTTCCACTCTCTTCTTCTCATTATCGGTAAAGCCGGTGGTCCCGATGACCATGGCTGAGCCTTTTTCTGCGCAGGTCTCGACATGCGATGCCGAAGCCTCGTGGTAAGTGAAGTCAATGACCACGGTTTCCGAAGAGACAAGCTCGGCAAGTTTATCAGTGAGTGAAACTCCGGCAGGCCCGGCCCCCGCCAACACTCCGGCGTCGCTTCCCAGTTCGGGATGATCGGCGGCCTCGGTCGCTCCCCGGAGCTCGAGCCGGGAGTCCGCGATTACAGCCGCGGCAATCCTTCTTCCCATCTTGCCGGCAGCGCCGGTTATTATCACGGGCCTTTTCATATCAGTTTAAGCTCCTTCATCTCCTTCTCCAGAACCGGCCGATGCTCTTCCGCCAGCGAAGTAAGGGGAAGTCTGATCTCGTCGGTACATATACCCATCTTGAAGGCCCCCCATTTCACCGGTATGGGGTTGGTATCCAGATAAAGGCACTTGCTCAAGGGATGATACTTGAGCATTATCCTCTTGGACTCCTCGGGCTCGCCGTCTATCCAGGCATTGTAGAGCTCCGCCATGTCGCTCGGCACCAGGTTGGACATAACGCAAATACCTCCCTTGCCGCCTATTGCCAGCAAGGAAAGATAGGAAAAATCGTCGCCGCTCAACAGAATGATGTCCCCGTTACAGGCGTCCAGGGTATCAAGCGCCTGCTTTATCTTGTTGGACGCGTCTTTTAACCCGATGATGTTGTCGATCTTGGACAGGCGGCCCATGGTGCTTGCCGACAGGTCCGTGCCGGTGCGGCCCGGAACGTTGTAGGGAATCATGGGAATGTCCACCGCTTTGGCCACTGCCTCGTAATGACGATACAGCCCTTCCTGCGTAGGTCGGTTGTAATAAGGCGTGATGAGAAGGGCTGCGTCAGCTCCCGCCTCCTTGGCATGGCGGGCCAGCTTGATGGCCTCCCACGTGCTGTTGCTGCCCGCACCTGCTATAACCGGAACACGGTTGCCAGTCTGTTCGATCACGATATCGATTACCCGGTTATGCTCGTTATGGTCCAGGGTCGCGGACTCGCCAGTCGTCCCGCAGGGGACCAGGCCGTGGATGCCCTTTTCGATCTGCGAATCAACAAGCTTGCGAAGAGAATCCTCGTCAACCCGGCCGTCTTTAAACGGAGTTATCAAAGCCGTGATTGTTCCCTGTAACATGTCATGACCTCCTTTGCTTTCTAGCACAAAAATGAAATTTTAACATGCAGGACGCAAAAATGACAAGCTCATGGTTGATGCTCATGTAAAAAGTTCGAAATCGGCCTTTTTAGGCCTTGTAACTAGT
>CAYQTK010000058.1:0-20368 GCA_964420375.1 uncultured bacterium | reverse complement strand
GCGAAGGCCCCTACCAAGGCCGCTACTGCCCGGAGATCACGTGCGGCGATATTATTACAATTGAAGGAATTTCTCCATAGCGGGATTTTAATGTAATGCTGACAAGAGGGCCTTTCCCGGTTTAAATACGGGGAAGGCCCTTTTTATCCCTTTAACTTTGTGTTTTACTTGTAGGAGTAAAGATTATATTTTCCGAAAGTGGGGATAGGAGGAGAAGATGGATTATCAAGAGTTGATGAAGGAGCTGTCCCGGGAGACGGGTTCGAGGATTGTTATGCTTATCATGGACGGTCTTGGGGGTGTTGCTTTGGAGAAAGGGGGGTCGACCGAGCTTGAGACCGCTGATACTCCTAACCTTGACATGCTTGCAGCAGACAGTTCTTGCGGCTTGCTTGATCCCATATCACCGGGTATAACTCCGGGGAGCGGTCCCGGCCATCTTTCGCTTTTCGGTTACGATCCGGTTCGGTGGAACATGGGGCGTGGAGTCCTGGAGGCCCTTGGCATCAACTTCCCATTACAGGCGGGCGACGTTGCCGTGCGTATTAACTTTTGCACTGTTGACGATTCGGGCAGGGTCACGGACAGGCGCGCGGGCCGCATATCCTCGGATAAGTGCAAGGAGCTTTCCTCGGCCCTGGACGAGATCGAAGTTCCCGGTGTTGATATCATGGTGCAGGCGGTGAAAGAGCACCGCGCTGCGGCCGTTTTTCGGGGAGAAGGTTTGGGCTCGGACCTGAACGACACTGATCCGCAGATAACCGGCAAACCTCCGGTACCCTTGCAGCCCGGCGACAAGGCTTCAGAGTTGACCGCTTCCTATATCAATCAATTTATCGACCGGGCATCCGAGATACTTTCATCTCATTATCCGGCGAACATGCTTTTACTTCGGGGCATAGACTCTTTTAAGAGGTATCCGACGTTTTATGACATTTATAAGCTTAAGGCTTGCGCAATTGCGCAGTATCCGATGTACAAGGGTCTTTCCCGAATGGTAGGTATGGACATCCTTGATGCCGGCAGCGGGCCTTCGGACCTTTTTGATTGCCTTTCCGAACACTTTAACGATTACACGTTCTTTTTCGTCCACGTTAAGAAGACGGACAGTTATGGTGAAGACGGCGACTTTGACGCCAAGGTCAAAGTGATCGAGGAAGTGGACGTTCAAATACCTCGTCTCCGGGAGCTTGCACCGGATGCTGTCGCTGTTACCGGCGATCACTCCACACCGGCGCTTTTAAAGAACCATTCCTGGCATCCGCTTCCCTTCCTGGTCCATTCTCCTTATTGCCGGACAGACAGGGTGCAACAATTCACGGAGACGGCGTGCGAACAAGGCGGCATGTGCCGTGTTCCCACTGTTTCGCTTATGCCCTTGTTGATGGCCAATGCTTTAAAGCTTTCCAAGTTCGGGGCCTGATAATTGCGGACATCTTTACTAGGGACATGGGAAAGATTGTGGGCAGGACTGTGGCCTTTATTATGGCCTCCCCGTTGCGCGCTTTGTACTGCGCTTCTTGGGCCGGGCGATAGTCCTGGTTTTTGCGCGCAATGCCTGGGCAGCTTCCAGCGGTTAAGCTTTCCCGTCTGCCTTGTTTGCGGCAGGCCCTTATCAGAGGTCAGTCTTCCTTCGGGCAACATATGCGGTTTTTGCATCGAGTCCGAGCCTTACTATGACGCGGCGCGCTTATACGGCCGTTATGAAGGGGCGCTGGCCGAGGTTTTAAAGGACTTCAAGTTCCGGGAGAAGCGTTCAGCTCTTCCCGCGTTGTCCGGTCTCATGCTGGATGCATTCGAGCTTTATTTTTCCGCATCCCGTTTTGACTTAGTTCTGCCGGTTCCCCTTCACCGGTCACGGCTTGGGCTTCGGGGGTTCAACCAGGCCGCGGACCTCGCCGGAGCATTGGCTAAAAGCCGGTCTCTTCCATTGCGATACGATGTCCTCGTCCGAACGAAGAACACTCTTCCCCAGTACGGGCTCACTTTTCGGGAACGGGAGAAAAACATTAAGGGGGCTTTTAAGGTAAACCGTCCGTCCTCGGTTCACGGCTCGGCAATACTGCTTATAGACGACATCATTACCACGGGCACCACTGTCGACGAGTGCGCCCGCACACTCAGGAAGTCCGGTGCGTCAAGCGTATATGTGCTTTGTCTTGCCGGTTCGTTTTCGGCCTGAAAATCGGAGGCTTTTACTCCGGGACCGCGCTGGAGAGGATGACTTCGGTGTTTATCTTTCTGCCCTTATCCACCCATGCGATCACGTAGCCCTTGTCGGTGGAGCACATGGAAAGCTTATTGCAGAGCATCTGCACTTGCCTGGGCTTGGCCATGCGCACGAGTTCGGAAGTCTTATTAAGTTTGTCGTCGATGCATATAAAGAAGAGAGTTCTTTTCCCTTCCTTGTTTTCGATGTAAGCCAAACCGAATCCTTCCCCGCCGGCAGCCACCTCGACCGAAGGCCTTTTTGCTCCGGGATCGGTGACCGGTTCGGGGGGTTTTAGTTTTTCACCGGTGGGCAGAACCATTGCCGCCATTACCTGTTGTCCTTCGGCTGTGTTCTGTGGCCAGGAGACCAGGGTTTTTCCGTTTTTAGTGGCGGCCGCGGGCATGCCGCATTCGGTATCCGGAAGGTTCAACTGGAGCTTTTCACCCTTGGGATTACCGAAAGGGTCTATCTTCAGAAAGTAGACGTTCTTTTCGGCGGCGTCCAGATAGACGACCACGAAATCGGTTCCCGCCCTTAATATGTCCGCGGGTACTTTCACGCCGGGGCCGGAGGTCAGGGACACGGGGTTTCCCTGCGTGTTCCCTTTTCTGTCCACGTACTGGAAGGTTATCTGGGAGGTCTTAGAGCCTCCCTGGAAGCTGGAATAGATTATGCCGTAGCCTGCTCCTGTCCAGGCGATATCGGTGTCTTTTCCGAGCCATGCGTTTTTAACTATTTTCCTTGGTCCAAGTGCTGGCTTTCCGTTTTTGTCCAGGGTCCTGAAGAGCAGATCGAATTTTGTCTTGTGCTCGTGGACGTAAGTGAGACCGAACTCCGCTCCCGTCCAGGTCAGATTGGGCCGGTCGTCCCAGTTTTTCGAGTTGGTTATCCTTACTTCGTCGCCTTTTTTCCCGGCGTCAACCTCGGCTGTGTTCACGTAAATTTCCTGGTTGCCGTCTCTGCCGTCCATCCATGCCACTGCGACCTGCTCGCCGTTCCATGCTATTTCGGGGAACTCGCTTTCTTTGGGCGCTTTGGTAAGCTGAAGGTGCTTCATGGACATTCCTCCGGCCGCTATAAGCAGGGCGCATGCCATGATAAGAATATTCTTCATTTTTTCCCCTCCCTCGATGTGCTGTCTTAAGCCGTAACGTTAGTGCTCTGTCAAGCGTTTTCCGTCGCTTACAAAATAGATGTTTTTCGTGCAAGCAGTGGAAGTTGCGGTATCAGTCGCTCGCACACTACGCGTCAATGTAAGCTTGACAAGATACTATGGTAAGTTAACAAATATTAATGCCGGGGGCAAGCGTTTTCAAATAAGCGGACTATTTTACTTGACAAACGCTATTTTGGTAATAAAATAATACACTGTACTTTGAGCGTCTTTAAGGCATAGAGGTGCCCTGCCCCATGCACTCATTTATTTAGGTTTTCCCCATAACATACTGAATTCCGAGCCTGTCTTTAATTTAATAACGGAGAGGTGGAGAGATTGCCTGAGCTTAGAAAAGATCCTGTTATCGGCCGGTGGGTCATAATAGCGACGGAAAGGGTGAAAAGACCCTCAGATTTTGTGACCACGGATGAGCGTTGCGTTTTCGATCCTTCTACCTGTCCTTTTTGCGAGGGCAACGAAAAGAAAACTCCTCCAGAGATCATGGCTTATCGTGACGGGACCCCTTCGGACTCTCCGGGCTGGTCCATCCGGGTTGTGCCCAACAAGTTTCCAGCCCTGGCCATCGAGGGTGAGCTGGACCGTATGGGCGAAGGCATGTTCGACAAGATGAACGGCGTAGGCGCCCACGAAGTCATAATCGAGACTCCCTCCCACGTTTGCAACTATGATGTATTGTCGGTAAACGAGGTCAACTCCATAGTAAGCGCTTACCGGGAGCGGATTAGAGACCTGAAAGGCGACCCGCGTTTTAAGTACGTTCTTATTTTCAAGAACAAGGGCAGGGATGCCGGCGCCAGCCTGGAGCACACTCATTCACAGCTTATTGCTCTTCCCATTGTGCCCAAGCGGGTAGTAGAGGAGCTGGAGGGGTCCAAGGAGTATTACCGTTTCAAGGAGCGTTGTGTTTTCTGCGACATATTGAGACAGGAGATGAGGGAGGACGTCCGGGTTGTTTTCGAGAACCAGGAGTTCGTTTGCATCTCTCCATATGCTCCCAAGTCTCCTTTTGAAACGTGGATACTTCCCAAGAAGCACCAGTCGCGTTTCGAATTCCTGGATGACGCCCAGATACCTTATCTTGCCGAGATACTCCACCGGCTCATGATCAAGATCAACCAGGTTCTCGGCGATCCCCCGTTCAATTACATTATCCACACGGCCCCTTTGAACGAGGCCCCCCAATACTATCACTGGCACATCGAGATCATGCCCAAGCTGAGCCAGGTGGCCGGCTTTGAATGGGGTTCAGGTTTTTACATAAACCCCGCTCCCCCGGAAGACGCAGCACAGGCACTCCGCTCGGGGGAGCCGGGCGGCGAAGAGTGATTTGCTTTATTTTCAGCAGGGAAGCACTTTGAATGTGATTTTTGCCTGTGTTAGATTAAATATTTCTTCTTTGCCCGAAAGGAGCAGACATGACTTTGGATACAGCTTCGGTTTTGGTTGTCATGGGCAGTGACTCTGACATTGAAGCCATGAAGAAGTGCGTGCGGATACTGGAAGAGTTCTCAGTTCCGGTGCGACTTACGGTAGCCTCCGCCCACCGCTCTCCGGAAAGGGTCAAGAGTCTGGTTTGCAATGCCCGGGAAAGCGGGACTAAAGTGATCATTGCCGCCGCTGGTCTAGCAGCTCACCTTGCAGGAGTTGTTGCTTCCCATTCTTTGCTGCCGGTTATAGGAGTGCCCATGGAAGCCGGCCCTTTTAAGGGAATGGACGCGCTGCTGTCCACTGTTCAGATGCCCCCGGGGGTCCCCGTAGCTGCGGTAGGGGCTGGTGACATCGGCGCAAAGAACTCGGCTTTTCTGGCCCTCCGCATCCTTGCCCTCTCCGATCCCCAGCTCTACGACAAGCTGGAGAACCATAAAGACACAATGGAGAAACAGGTGGAGACGGCAGCGCGTCGCATAGAAGCGGGCAAGGTCTGATTGGAAAATGAAAGCCGTATCGGAGTGCGCCCTCTGTTTGTTAAAGCTTGCCCATACTGCGGCGGACGCGGCAGGCGCTCCCGAACACAAGCGTCTTCAAGCCGTTCGTTCCGCGCTGCGCGTTCTTTCCGAAGATGATTTTTCCCGGATACCCCCTGCCATCGCACGGGACATTTTGGAGGAAGTCTACCGCGAGCTCGGTGTTCAAGACCCTTTTTTTGAAACCAAGAAAAGGCATAATCAAAGGTCTATCGAGCTTGTCCGGGATTGGGCCCCGGATTTTTTGAAAGAGGCGAAAAGCCGGGACGAGCGCCTTGCCATGGCCGTGCGGGTCAGCCTTGCCGGCAACGGCATGGACCTGGCCACTATCCCGGAGGATTCTGAGCCGGACAGCTTCAGAAAATGGCTTGAAGTGCCTTGGGCGGTCAAGGACTTTGACCGGCTTCTTTCGGACCTGTCGAGATATGGTGACGTACTTTTTCTTTGTGACAACGCGGGGGAGATAGCGTTTGACAAGGTTTTGCTGGAATGTCTTATGGAGCGGGGCACGGACGTCACTGTCTCGGTAAAGTCCGGTCCGGCCTTGAACGACGCCACCTTTGAAGACGCCCGCCAGACGGGCCTTGACAGCATGGAATGGGGAGGCAAAAGCTTGAAGCTCATCTGTACCGGCCAGGGCACCATGGGTGTAGACCTCGAGAACGCCTCATCCGAGTTCCGGGACGCTTTCTGGAGGGCGGGGGTGATAATAAGCAAGGGCCAGGCCAACCTGGAAAGCCTCCACGACTGCGGGCGGCCGGTATACTTTATCACCTTGATCAAATGCAGCCACGTTTCCAAGTACTATAACACGACAAAAGGATCTGCCATGCTTTACCGGGGCGGGATGGAAAGTGGAGTGGCTGAGTCTTGAGCAGTACGGGGAACCGGAAGCTGCAAAGAGGGCGGCTCGTGTTCTTCGAGAGGGCGGGGTCATTATTTTTCCCGCGGAGAGGCTTTACGGAGTTGGTGCTTCAGTTCTTTCCGGTGCCGCTATCCGGCGGGTGCAGTTACTCAAAGACAGGTCCCCTGAGGTTCCTTTACCAGTAGTCTCCTGTGACATGGAAATGACGGAGGAGTGGGTAGAGATGCCCGAGCCCGCGCGTTGCCTTGCGGACAGGTTCTGGCCCGGTTTGCTGACGCTTGTATTGGACTTGAAAAGTGAGGTTCCCCCGGAGCTCGTTGGAGGGAGCAGCAGACTGGGCATCCGTGTTCCGGGCAACCGCCTTTCACGGGATATCTCGCGGATACTGGGGTTGCCGTATACAGCGACCAGCAGCAACTTAAGCGGCGGTGAGCCTGGGCGGACCGCTTTGGATGCCGTTTCCGGTCTTTGCGGCGACGTGGACCTGGTTTTAGACGGAGGCAGGCTTGCGGGCCCGCCTCCTTCCACTGTGGTGGAGGTGGATAAAGGGTCTGTACTAATAAAGAGGGAAGGGGCCATAAGCTCCGTGGATATAGTGAGTGTATAAAAAGGACATTTGTATGAGAGTGATCAAACCGTTTCGCGGAATTCGATACGATCTGGAAAAGGCAGGCGATCTTTCCGAACTGATCGCTCCTCCCTATGACGTTATTTCCCCTGCATTGCAGGAGCGACTTCACAACCGTTCGCCTTATAACATTGTCCGGCTTACTCTTGGCGAAGACCGTGAAAAAGATGATGACCAAGAGAACAAGTATTTTCGGTCGGCCCGGCTTTGGCGGCAGTGGCAGGATGAAGGGGTGCTGGTGCGTGACGGCTCACCCATGATTTACCGTTACATGATGACTTTCAGCTCGAAGATGCCCGAAGGCATTGTAACTCACGAGCGTCCGGGTTTCATTGCCCTGTTGCGTCTTTTCGATTACTCGGAGCGCAAGGTTCTTCCGCACGAACGCACGCTGGCGGGCCCCAAGGAGGACCGTTTTCAACTCATGCTTCACACCCGTGCCCAGTTCAGTCCGGTTTTTTTGATATACCCGGACGAGGGAGGCAGGATAGATGCTGCTCTGGGAGATAAGCCGTTAACAGACGACGCATTTGCTTGCGAGGACGACGCCGGCGTAAGTCATACATTGTGGCCGGTATCCGAGCCGGAAGCCGCGGAGGAGGTTGAGAATCATCTTTTTGAGCAGCCTTTGTACATAGCGGACGGACACCATCGCTACGAGACCGCGCTCACGATGCGCAAGTACCTTTTGAAGCAGTCTCCGCTTTTCGCCCAAGGGCTGGATTATGTTCTGGCCTACTTCACTCCCATCGAGCACCCGGGTCTCACCATCTTCCCCTATCACCGCATCATTCATAATCTTCCCAAGCGGAGACTTTCGGGTCTTATAAAGAAGCTCGGCGAGTATTTTTACGTGGACCGGACGCTCATGAGCCCTCTTCAGCACGGGGAGGGCAGACGAGAATTCATGACCGGCCTGCGGGAAAGAGGTAAAAACGCCACTGTTTTTGGAATGGTTGATTCAACAGGACAGGGCACTTACCTGACTTTGAAGGCCGACTTTTCAGCATTGGGAGATTTACATTCCGAGGTCGAGCTTACCGAAGCTTCCCTGGACGTGTCCGTTTTGGAGAGGTTCGTACTAAAGGAAATCCTCGACATAAAAGACAAGGATTTGACGAACGAAAAACATATCTCCTACGCCACGGATTACGATACCGTGTTAAACGAGGTCAGGACCCCTCCCAACCAACTGGCTCTCCTTCTCAATTCCACTCCGGTGGAATCCGTGATCAAGATTTCCGACCTCGGTGGAGTCATGCCCGAAAAGTCCACTTACTTCTTCCCCAAAACAGCCACCGGCCTTGTCATGCACAACATGGAAAAGTAAGGTCCCGCCTTCACCGAAAGCTTTCTTAAAAAAATAACTCCCGGAGAAGCTTAATCCTCCGGGAGCTATGCTTTCCGAAACCATATATCAGCTCAGGCGCGTTTTCTCCTTCCGGCAAGCCGTAGTCCGAAAAACAGAGCGAGGGGCAATGCGATGATCAATACCTGTACGGCCCCTTTTACCTTTTCGTGCTCGCTGATCCAGCTACCGTCACCCACGGAGCAGAACATGTAGGCCCTGCCGCGGCGATTAGCCAGGTTGATCCGGTCTTCCAGCCTCACGTCCACAGAAGCGAAGTCTACTCCCGGCTTGTCTCCCATCTTGGGCACGAACTCGTTATAGAACATCTGGTAGGCCGGCTCTCCGTATTGGTCCTCTCCGGCCCGCACCACTGTAGGGGTCCCGTGCCAAATACTCGGTGAAGCAAGCAAAAAGATATCGAAGTAAGGGACCGTCAGCACGGGATTGAAGTCTCTCATCTGCTGCCAGTTTACTCCGTCCAAAGACCTTGCCAGGCCCACGTTGAACTGGGTACGAATCTCTCCTTCAGTCACGTAGATCCCGCTGTAGAACATGAGGTACAAGGGGCTCTCGCCGTCGGGGGCCTCGGTGATCTCTATTTCCGGGCTGAAAGCACCGTAATAATTGGGGTCGGGTATGAGACCAGGCAGGCCCCCTTCTATAGGCAGATCGATGGGAAAGTCCAGTGAGCTTGCACACTGGTTGCCGAGGTCCATTACCGGCTTGTTACGGTAATCCCAGTCGCGGACGTTATTTCGCAGCCGGTCCATATTTGATACCACCCTCCCAATGCGGGGCGCGAGCAGTACGCCGTTTCCATTATCCACGGCGTTGGCGAATTTTTCATCAACAAGGTATTGACTGAACTTCATAGCGGAATAGTCTCTTCTATTGTCAAGAGTATAGGGGTCCTTGCCGGTAGAATGCTCCTTGCCCCAGATGCGGTCAAACCCCGGTCTTCGGCATTCCCCCAGGTTGCCCAGGTCTCCCGCCCCCGGCCGGGTGGCATAGGGCACTTCCAGGTATCCCAGGCCGGAGTAGTAAAGCCATATATTACCGTTTCTTACTACGGCCTTGGGGCTCCATACGCTATAGGCGTCGAAACCGGTTACATCTCCGGCATCATAAAGCTGGTTGTCATTCCAGACCGCCTTGGTGTTGGCCACGCCGTCTTCGGAAGCTATAACGCAGGGATGGTCGGGAGCTCCCGTTCCCATCCATAACTCCAGCTTGTCGTCCCCCATGGCGTAGCTGTTGGAAACGCCGTCGTCTCCGGTCATGATCTTGTAGATGCCCCGGTCATACTCGACCTTTTCGTCTTTCATGGGGTAGGTCTGCAGCACGGTGTCAGTGCCGCCGTTGATAATGGTTACATTGGGAAGTCCCTGGTTGAATCCAATTACTTGCCGGTCGTCTCCAGCCTTACAACTCTGGTTTATGCCGTTAGCGCCGGTGGTCAGGAAGTAACCGTCGGCCGCGGACCAGGAAAGCTTGTCATCGAACCGCGCGCCCATGTACCTGTACAGGACGTACCTGGTTTCTTCAGTTTCACTGTAATTGTCCTTGTGGGTCTCGGCCACAAACGAGTAACAATCTTTATCTATTTTGTCCTTGACCCTGTCATAAAGGTCGAACAAGGACTCGTCCTGGTCCACGATGTTCTGTGAATAAAGACGGTAGCTCTGGAAGTAGCCGTTTACTCCCGGACAAAGAGCGATCTGGCCTTTAATCACGCAAAGCTCGTCGTCATAAACAGAGTAAATGTCCTTCTTAGGTAATAAGGCATTACCGCCGAGTATACCTTCCGGACAGTTAACGTAAAGGGGATAAAAAGACATCAGCTTCCGGCTGCCGGTGACTGTCCAACTGGCGGGATAAGGATCGTAAAAGCTGAATTTATGTTCCGTGGTACCGGGACAGATGGCGGTGCGGCCGTCAAGGGTTTCACAATAATAATCCGCTCCCACGTAACCCTCGAAGTTGCCCATTGCCTGATCTCCGTCCGCATTTATCTCGTCTGTCAGCACGTACTGGTCGGGGTCTCCAAAAGAATTGGCCGCGATCTTCTCCGTGTCTAGAACCCCGTCGCTTCCGGGCCCTATGCCGACTCGTAAAACCGGGTTCGCGTCCGGGACGCCATCATAAGGCTGATCGTTGACTATCTCCAGCCGGTCATCTCCCTCCAATGCCTTGTAAAAGTCCGGCACGTCAAAGACTCCGTTGTTACCTACGCAGATGCCCACTGTGGACCCTTCATGGCAGAGGTAATCATCGCCTCTCAAATTGATATTTACGGTATTGAGAACATTGTCCCCGCCGGGAAGGATGGAGACCGGCTCGTTACCTGTAGCCGGGTCAATGGGAGCTCCGAGCGCGCACTGGTTAAACCTCTCTCCCATCTCGTAGAAGGTGCAATTTTGTTCCTGCATGTACTTGGGCGGAGTGGTATTGCCGAAAAGGGCGGTATTCCAGTGATCGTCGCCGAGCAGGAATCCGCCCAGGTTGGAAGCTCCGGTATTGCCGTCCAAAAAAGTTACCGTGTTTCCGCTGGTATCATACTGTGCCGGGTTGTCGGGGTCTCCCGGCCCGCTCCAATCGGGATAAGACAATACTTTATAATCGACATCTCCAGGGATGACGGCCGGGTCCTGCTTGGCGTTCTCGAAACCATAAGGTCCGCCCTTTTCCGGCACGGCCTCATAAGAGATATAGCGGGGAGCAAAGTAGGTATTGATGATGCCGTCCGACCCGCTGGTTATGCAGTTCTCGCTCGCACAAAGCTCGTCTTTCAAAGCCTTGCTGTCAAGGTGGCTGTTTCCTCCGTAAGTAACGGCTACAGTGTGGGGATAACCCCGGGGACTGGTCACTTCCAGGGCCACTTTCTCGGTGCCTTCCATCACCGGAACGGTGTCGCCATAGCTGGCAGCTCCGTCAGCCAGCTCCGCGGCAGCCCAGTTGTCCCCCGGCGCCGGACCGGTCTCGCAAAAGCCGAACCTGCCCGACGATATCACCGGGGCTTCCGGATCGCCTCCGCCCCTCTGCTGTCTGGGAACCACCGCAGGGCTGTTGCTGATGATAGGGGACAGGTCCCACGTCAATCCCTTTTCTCCGTCCATGCTCTCCAGCATGTAAATCCGGTCGCCGTAGCTTATGAACATGAGAAGGGAGTTGCGGTCAGGCGTCCGGACTATGCTGGCTTCCGCTCCTACTACGCTGCCGACATTGGTGGGAGTGCCGATAAAGTACTCGCCGTCGTCAATTGCACTTTGATCGTCCACTTCCTGGTACTGCATGACGCCGTCATGGGCGCCCCAGGAAGTGTTGGAGCCGCATTGTCCCGATACTCCGGCGTCGCCTTCATCGCCCGTGCCCGGGATTCCATCACAGTCGGGGTATATGTCCGTGATCTCTGTGGACAGGTCATCCGGCTCAAAGGTTTTCCCTCCATCAAGTTCCGGGTTGCCACTGCGGGCCGGTTGAATCTCTCCCTTGTAGATGTATTTATACTGCTCCCCTGCAGTCGGTGACTCCAGAATGAGCTTATAACCGTCTGTCTTGGTGTCTCCACTCCCCTTTCCTAATAGGTCTTTTACTACAAGGTAATAATACTCGTTTGCCCCTGTCTGGTTCTCGATAAAAAAAGTAAACTCGGGATCGCGATACTTCCAGTAGTCTATGCCGCGCGTCGAAACCAAAGGATTACCTGCCGGGTCATAAACAGTGTTCCCTGCGGCATCGAGCAGGGAAAGCTGCACGTCGTGAAACTCCCCCGCCCGATCTGAATTAATGGGCTTGTCTCCCCCTGTCAGTGCCTTGTACTGTAGCTTGGCCCGAAACAGCATGTTGTCCTGGGTGACTTGAAAGGCGAAAGCATCAGTGTCCGTAGGGCTGTTGAAATATGCCTTCATATAAGTGTTGATTCCGATGGGTTCAGGGTTAGCGTCGTCACCGGATGCAGGAGTATTTCCTATGGTACTTACGCCGCCTATTTCATCATTGTTAGGGGTGTCCACCCAGTCGCCCTGCGGCCCCCAGTTATTGGTTTCGTTGGTATAAAAAAGCGACAGCTCTCCGTCGAGAACCAGGGCTTCAGGATAGCCGGCAGCGGACCATTCTCCTTTGATATCTGGTAATTTATAAGGAAAGGTGACCTCAGTCGGCATACCCCGATGGTATTTATTGTACCGAAAAGTATTTTTGGGATCGTCGTCAGGATTGTAGACCTCATCGCCCACTAAATAGCTGACATGTGCGCCCTTCAAGGTCAATATCTTTCCGCCACCCACTTCGTACTTATTGAATTTACCGAAGTAAGTATCTTCTAAGCCCATGACTTCGTCGCTCTCCGGCGGGTCGTCCCCCTCGGGAAGCGCGCCCAATCCCGGTATGTAACAGCCCGAGCAGAACGAAAACACTATTATAAGGAGAAAAGCAAAAACGGAGGAGACCGTTATTCTCTTTTCTTTAAATCCTTCTATCGTCTTCATACTCATCACCTCCAATATTTGGCGTGCCGCGGTCTTTAGATATCTTACTGCCACCAGGTCACCTGGAGACCGTAATTGGTCAAGCTGCCCTCGGTCTGCACGTAGTAATTGTCCCGGGGCACGTTATTGAACTTATCCGGCTGAATCCGGTAATCCCGGTCTTCTACTTCCACCTGCTGGAAGTGGAAATCCACCTGGACGCGGGGGGAAGCCAGGGGGTCTTCCACCTTGGCCCCCTTGCGCGCAAAGGACAGTCCCAGGCCGAAGGAATAAAAGTCAGCGTCCGAGTCAACCATTCCCACTTGCCAGTCACGATTCACATCCTCCGGCTGCGGAGAGTTCCAGTGGTAGTATCCGCCCCGTACACAGAAACGCGGCGATTTAAGCTTGCCGAAGGTGAATGCGCTGGCGTCTCCTTCGTACTCCAGCCCGTAGCGGTCGAACTCCACGTCTTCAAGGCCGGGGTCGCGGGGTTCCGCGTACTCGAACCATTCCGAGTTAAAGGTGTCGTTTGACTCCCACTGGTACTGGACGGAGGAAGGATAGAAACCGCTCCAGTTCTGGACTTCGTGTGCATAGGCCACGGTCAGCTTGCCGTCGTTCCACGGAATGGGAATATGGCCGGCGCCGCCGTACACCGTGGTTTCCACCTGTCCCGGTATCTTCATGTCCAGCAGGATGTACTGGCTGTTGGGGAGGATGCTGCCGCCCCCGCCGACCAGCTCCACCCGCAGCTTGTAGCGGGACCAAACTTCGGGCTTGTAAAGATAGCCCAGGCTCAGGTACTTGGACCGAAAGTTGACATTGAAGCCGTAGTTCCAATCGGCGTCAGGCTCCGCACCAACCGTGAAGTTATAGCTCTCCACGTTAGAAGGCATCGCACCGGTGCTGATACCCAGGAGCATGTCCATAATAGGGTCCACCACCACCGGGAAGTAGCCCATGGAAACCAGGGAGTCACGCTGGCCGCCGCTTAAACCGACTGACAGCCGGTCCGTAATCCGGAGACCGATGCCGAAGTTCAAAAGCAGGGGCATCTTGTCCTTGTACATCGACCAGCTCCAGTTGGGAGCACCGCCGCCGGCCAGCGAGCCGAAGTCCATTGACAGGCCCGCGGAACTCGGACTCATGCCCACGAGCAGGCCAAGACCAAGCCGGTCACGCAGGAAACGGTGGGTGAAACCGAAACGAAGCCCCGTCCCCCCGGGCACATTGTTCTCGTCATTAAGCATCATCTCTGCACTTATGGAAGAGAACTCCACCGACCAACTGTCAGAGGACAGGGCAAGGGATGAAGGATTGTAATAAGTAGCTTCCGGCCCGGTGGCAATGCTGACCATGGCTCCGCCCATAGCTGTGCCGCGGGAGGATGCCCCCATCATCTCTGTGCTTCCAGCCATAACAGAACCCGAAAGACCCAAGAGTCCGGTTAAGGCTATCGCCGCAATCAGTTTGTGACTCATAAACCCCTCCGTGAATATTAATAATTTTTTAAGAAAACCATTATGGTTCGGCTCCTCTGCCCGGAACTTCAGCAAGCTCTGCCATTTTTAAAAATTTTGCTGCGCTTGTCAAGTAAAAATTTATAGGCATTGTCTAACCAACTTCCTGCTCTTAAACAAAACCCCAACTACATTTCAAACAAAAAAGCTAAACAACTATAACCCGCCAGGCTTACAAGGTCAAACCTTTTCCGTAATTATACGTGAACTTGACCGGAGGTCCCGGCTCAATCCAATTTATTACCGTCCGGTCAAGTAAGGAAGCAAAGCATTCTCTATTGTGGGCCTGTTTGAAAGCTCTGTGCCAAGACGGCACGAAAACGTCCCATCGCTTCCGCAACTGTTTAACCTTAAATAGTGCCTGATGCGAAACGGAGGTTTAATTTACTTTTGCAGCGCTGTTTTGGAATGCGGCAGCAAGCTGTCCGCTTTTTCCGCCGGGAAGCTTGCTTGTCGGAGATGCGCTCCACAAGAGGCTCGCAGTTTACGAGGCGCCTGTTTGTAAGTTCCGGCAAGCCGGAACTTATGAAAGCGAAAGCAAGCTTTCGCACTCCGAAAACGGAGTTTCGCAACAAGCACTAAATAAGGGCGGCAAACAATAACTCCCCACGAATGTCAAACTCATTCTTTTGCCGGTACCGAGGTTACAACTTATAATATTTACCGTTTGCCTGCAATAGTTTCTTGTTTGAAAATGCGAGACCGGGAGGTCTTCGAGGTGCAGGACACGATTGAAAGAGAGCTTTTGGAAAAGGCTATGAATCCCAACCTTTCTTTCGGCAGGGGGGTGCTCGCCGAAAACAGTCGCCAATGGGGAAACCCTCTGGTCATAACCGTGCCGGAAGTGTGGGAGAAAGTCCGTTCGCTGCTTCATATTGAGCCGGCCGCCGTGCATTTCGTGGAAAGCATGGACCGCGAGACAGTGGAGGCGGAAGAGGCCAAACTTTGTAGCGCAGAGACCATAGTGGGCATAGGCGGGGGCATGGCGCTCGACATGGCCAAGTACACGGCTTGGAAAAGAGACATAGAGCCGATACTGGCGCCGTCCATTGCATCGGTGGACGCCTCGGTAACCAATACCGTCGCGGTGAGAGACAAAGGAAGGGTAAGATACACGGGCTTCGTGGTCCCCCACGCGGTGGTGGCTGATTTCAGTCTCATGGAAAAGGCCGAACCCCGATTGAACCGCGCGGGCATTGGCGACATCCTGAGCATCCATACCGGGTCGTTCGACTGGAGACTGGCGGCTTCGCGCGGCAGGGACGGCTATGACGAACAAGTAGCTTCTGCTGTGGCAGAGCTGGTGGACGGTCTCGACTCCATGGCGTCCGAGGTCCGCCGCGTGTCCGATGCTGCATTGGAATGGCTCATCCGTGCATATGCAGCGGAAAACAAGCTCTGCCTGCAAGTCGGCCATTCCCGGCCGGAGGAAGGCTCGGAGCATTATTTCTGTTATAACCTGGAGTACCTGACCGGCAGGGGATTCGTTCACGGCGAGGTCGTCTGCCTAGGGGTTTTGCTCATGTCAAGGCTCCAGGAAAACCGGCCGGACCGGGCGGCCGCCATCATGGAAAAGACGGGTGTAAGGTTTCAGCCGAAGGACCTGGGCATAAGCCGCGGCGAGCTTTACGAAGCACTACTCACTCTTCCCGATTACGTGGCGAGCGAAGGACTGCCCTACTCTATAATTGACGATATAGTGCTTGATGAAAACGCCATAAACGAGATCACCAAGGACCTGGCGTTCTAAGGCCACTTCTGACGTTTTACTTTTGACAGCACAGGAGGATCAAATGCATACCGCCCTTGTGATCAGTCCCCATGCCGACGACGCTGCCGTCTTTTGCGGCGGGAGCCTGGCCAAGCTCGCCGCCGGGGGCTGGAAGGTGATCATGGTAAGACTAACCGACGACTGCAAGGACTCGGTCGGTCTCAGCCGGGAGCAGGCAAAAGAACGAAACGCCGCAGAGTTACGCCAGGCCGCTTCTCATCTCGGCATCACCGAGATCGTGGAACTCGGGTACGAGACCGACTGCCTCGCCGATGTGCCGCTCACAGAACTCCGCGAGCGCATGGTTTACATGTTTAGAAAGTACCGACCCTACGCGGTGTTCACCTTTGACTCTTACGGGCTGTGGGAAGACAACATGGACCATATGCAGGCGGCACGCGCGGTAGAGGAGGCCTTCTGGGTGTCTGCTTTTGACCTTCATCACCCCGAGCACTTCGAGGAAGGGCTCGAGCCCTTTTGCGTGTGTGAGAAATGGAGGTTCGCCCGCGAGCTTCCCCGCACCACTTACGTGGAAGACATCACCGATTACATAGACAAGAAGATCGACGCGTTCGCATCCCACCGGACCATGGTGCAGAATATGCTCAACCGTTACATGCTTCAGCTTCGCACCTGGGGAAAGCGGGTTCCCTTGCTGGAAGAGTCCATGGAAGAGCCGCGCGGCCTTCTTGACGCCTTTTTGAGGGAACAGGCCAGGGAAGTCGCCAGGGAGAACGGGCTTGGCGAAGACCGGCTGGCAGAGCCTTTCCGGCTGGAACGCTTCGGCGAGCTGGAGGGGATGTTTCAGATGTTCAGCGAGCCCATACCCGGCGCAGCCGAGCCACCGCTCAGAAAGGGCCTGGACCCGGACGCCTGATATGTCTTTAAAGGATTATCGAACATGAGTGATAAAAAAGGCGGCAAAGCGCGCAACGTGGGTTCCATGGGGTTCGGCTACTTTGTCAACTCCGCGCAGGAGGTGTCCCTGCCCCTTTTGTTCCCCACTTTGAAAAACTACTTCTACCCGGTACTGGGAAATACTCACCTGGCCCTCATCGACGGGCTCCGCGTAATCATCCAGACCTTTATCTCGCCTCTTTGGGGAATGGCCTCCGACCGTTTCAGCAGAAGGCGCGTGCTCATGTTCGGCACCGGCTTATGGGGAAGCCTGGTGATCTTCTGCGGACTGTCCACCGAGTTCTGGCACCTTCTTATCGCCTGGGTGATCGCCTGCCTGGGCATAGGAGCCCTGGTGCCCGCGGGCTTCGGCCTGCTCGCCGACCTTTACGGACCACACGAGCGAGGCAAAGCCATCGGCATCCTGAACGCATTGGGCATGTCCGGCATAGTGATCGGCGCATTGGGCCTGGGCGCGCTCATGGGCCTTTCCGAAAAGGGGGTTGACCTTTATTTCTTCAGGTTCAACGAGGCCGCAGGCTGGCGGATCGGGTTTGTCATCATCGGCGTTATGAGCATCATTGCCGCACTTGCCATGGGCGTACTCATCCGGGAGCCGAGCCGCGGCAGCGCCGAGCCGGAGCTGGACGAGGCGCTTGCCGAGCTTGCTGCAGCCAGGTTCCGTTTCAAGGTAGAGGACATAAAAAAGATCATGGCCAACAAGACCATGCTGTTTTCTTTCGTGCAGGGCTTTTTCGTGCTTACCGCCCTGTTCATGATCCAGAGGTTTTTCCCCACCTGGATGAGCGAGGAGCGGGGCTTCGAGACCAGCCAGGCGGACATGGTGTTCGGCGTGATCGTTATCGGCCTGGTGGCCGGCACGCTGGTGGGGGGAATGACCGCTGACAAGGCTGAAAAACGCTGGCCCGACCGCGGCCGGGCAATGGCGTCGCAGCTTTCCATCATCATCTCCATTCCGGCGCTGGGCTCGCTGGTCCTGTTTGCTTACAGCTTATGGGCCATCATTCCCGCGGCACTGGTGGTGGCCTTCTTTATCGAGTGGACCAGAAGATGCGCGCTCCAGCCCATGATCCAGAACGTGATGCCGCCCGAGCTGCGTGGCACCGCCCTGGCAATGGCCGAGTTCTTCCAGGGAGGGGTGGCCTCCATACTGGTCATCTTACTGGCTTTCTACTCCGACAAGTGGAGCCTGGACAAGGCCATGCTCTACGGAGGATGCGGCTGCCTGGCGCTGGGGTTTCTGACGGCTTTCGCTCTCTACTCCACCTATCCCCGCGACCTGGAAAGGGCCCGCCTTATCATGGCCCAAAGAAGGGACATGTTCGAATGCGAAAAAGAGAAGCCGAACACGATTCAATGAGCGGGCCTTTTACATGAAAAACAAACCGCTCTCTTGCAAGAGACAAAAGCATCGGCAAGAGGCGATCAGGCTCCCAGTCGCTTTGGCGGATTACTCCATTCCAATAGAGAACATCCGCTCCAGGTCATGCTTGGAAAAGGCCTCGAAGGCCACCAAAGTGTTGGTGTGCTCGATGCCCTCGAGCTTGAGCATCTGCCGTGTTACCAGGTCGGCAAGCTGCTCGTTTTCCTTGACCCGGATTATGGCAACTATGTCGTACTGGCCGGCCACCGAGTAAACCTCGGTCACACCGTTCATCTCCACCAGCCGCTCCACCGTCTCCGGTATCTTGTCGCGCCGAGCCTCGATCAAAACTATGGCGGTTACCATGAATCATTCCCCCTTACGCCTTGCTCTTGACAGGTAATAGTCAGCCACCCTCCGCAGGACGGAAAAGGCCTGCAGCCCCATGTCAAAGCAAGGCACCCCGTTCTTTGTAAAATGATACCTGGCCTCCATCCTGCCTGTCTCGTTATACGAATGTGCAGGGTCGGACGCCAGGTCGGGAAGAACCATGACCAGGGGCTTGCCCGTCCGCCTGCGCAGCTCCAGGGCCTTGTCAATGATCTGGGGGTGGTACTCCATCCGAAAGGTGTCCTCCCCGGTCCTCTCAAAGTAGCGTCTGCCCTCGTTAAGAAGGTAAAAGAGCATCTGGAAAATCACCAGGAAATCTATGTCATCCCGCGCAGCCAGTACCTCCATGGCGGGGTTTATAACCGACGGCGACATCACCGGGTTGGCCAGGTCCACCGGGTTTGCGCCTCTGCCGCCCGCGGGAGGAAGAAGCGCCCGGATTTTCTCTTCGGACGCAGAGTCAAGCTCGGGCACGGAAAAGCCGTAAGCCGACGCCGAGTCCAGGCCGTCCACGCAACGCATGCCTCCGCCGGCAAGGATGCCCGCGCCTCTGCCGTAAAACTCCTCCAGGCAGTTAAACGCCATCAGCAGCTCGACCAGGTCCCGCGAATCGCGCGCCATGACCGCGCCCGCGCTTTTTATCGCCGCTTTCCACATCTCGGCAGACCCCGCCATCGAGCCGGTGTGGCCCATGGTGCCCCGGTTGCCGGCTTCGGTCATGCCGCCCTTCAGTATCACCACCGGCTTCTTTGCGGCGCACTCGCGCAATGCCTCATAAAAGTCCCGGCCGTCGGTCACGCCTTCCACGTAAGCGCCTACTATCCCGGTGCGGCGGTCTTGTGCAAAGTAGCGGAGCAACTCGGGAGCGTCAATGTCCATGCCGTTGCCGTAGCTTACCATCACCGAAAAGTAAACGTTCCTGCCCATACCGCTGTAAGCGGTGTCGCAGGCGCCTCCGCCGCTCTGGCTTATAAATCCCACCGGACCCGCGGTGCGCGAGAAGTCCACGCCGGGCATCAGGGTTATGCCCACCTCCGGGCTATAAAGGCCGAACCCGTTGGGACCGATGAGCCGAAGACCGCCTTCACGAGCGATGCGCGCAACCTCGCTCTCCAGGGCGGCGCCCTCCGGACCGGACTCCCGGAACCCCGAAGAAAGTATCTCCGCCCCTTTAATGCCCTTGCGGACACAGCCTTCCACCGAGGTCTTCACCAGGTGCGACGGGACCGTGATCACCGCAAAGTCAACCGGCTCGGGAATGTCCTCCACCTGGGGGTAAGCCTGAAGGCCCTGTATGGTCCCGGCCTTGGGGTTCACCGGAAATATCCTGCCCTTGTAGCCGTGATCGAAAAGCGCCTTCAAAAAAAGGCCGCCGAACTTCAAGGGGCTGTCCGAAGCGCCGATAACCGCCAGGCTGCGCGGATAAAAAATGCGCTCGTAGGAGGAGATATCTACTGCTTTCATAATCCCTGCTCCGTGATCTTAATAAAATCTCATTTTATGATTGAAACTTGAAGCAGGGTCTTTTGTCAAACCTCTCTTTGAATATTGTGGAGCTTATTGATTTATGTAAAAGTAATGCCATAAGCGGAAGTTCAGACAAAACGCTTTTCATCGCGGCTAAAGCCGCTCGCACGATTATTTTCTATTCCCCAAAAAGCTTTTGACAAGACATTAGTGCTCTTTCAAGCGTTTTTTGTTGCCTCCAAGAAGAATGATTTTAGTGCGAGCGACTTTAGT
>CAYQTK010000057.1:0-20644 GCA_964420375.1 uncultured bacterium | reverse complement strand
ATATCAGTCGCCTGCACACTATGCGTCATTTTAATCTTGACAAGACACTACCAACTGAACCCTTATCCTCCATCCGGAAAAATGTTCGTTGTAAAGGACATATCTCACCTTATTATGGGGGGAGATGGCATGGTTTGGGAACAACCAGCCTGTGGCTTCGCCTTCGCTCTTGCCCAGTGTCTTTGTCTTGATGATCTTAAATACTTTCAGATACGTGTCCCCAAAAAACAGGCCGGCGCAACAGCCACCAAATATGTCGCACGCCCTGCGGCCGGCAGTTACTTGACAGTGTTGGGGGGTGATTCTATAATATCGATTAGGGTTTTTTATGGTCAAGTTACACGCCAGAATTGGAGAGACTGAGGCTCCGGAGCGGGGGGTGAGGGCATGGTTATTCAAATACGAAGCTCATTTCGCTCTTTTGGTCCGCGTTTTTCTGGCGGTGCTTTTTATTTACTCGGCGTGGCACAAGATTGCCGACCCTTTTTCATTTCAGCTCAAGGTCCACGAGTACCAGTTTCCGCTTTTCTCCAAGATGGAGTTTGTTAACTGGGGTTCGGACAGTGAGTTCCACCCCGAGCAACTGGTAGCACCGGTCTCGCACGTTCTTCCCTGGGTGATGGTCATCAGCGGGGTCCTTTTGATCACGGGTTTTTTGTCTCGGGCGGGGGCCCTGTTGCAGATACTGATGCTTTTGCTTTTCACCGCAGCCATCGAGATCAACATCTATCGCGAGGTTGTCCTGATGTGCGGCTGTTTCTCCAAGGAGGGTCACGCTATCGGGTACGGGCTTGTAGCCCGGAACCTGTTTTTACTTTTGCTTGCGGGATACATCCTCGACCGCGGCCCCGGCCGCTTCAGCTCGGACCATCTGCTGCTAGGTATTTTAAGGCGCCGCCGCGACCGAAAAAACGAGAAAAACGGGGAACTTTAAAAACATAAAAATTTTTTAACTTATTTTAGATTTGACATGACAAAGAAAAAGAGTATAATGGATCTCTTTAAGTAGCGCTCTAAGCAGTTTCTATTTCGCACATAGTTTCCAGGCAGTATTGACACAGCCTTACCGGACATAAAGAATAAGAAGATGCAGTTAGTTAATTATCTACCCATATTAATGATGATCCTGCTCGCTGTCGGCATGGTGATCAGCTTCGCCCTGTTCTCGGAGATTCTGGGTCCGCGCGACAAGAGCCCTGCCAAGCTTTCCCCCTTCGAGTGCGGTCATGCCTCGAAAGGGCAGCCCCGCTTGCGCTTTGCGGTCAAGTACTATCCCATCGCCATCCTTTTCGTGCTCTTCGACGTGGAGGCGGTGTTTTTGTATCCGTGGGCGGTGGTTTACGGTGAGCTCAAGCTTTTCGCGCTTGCCGAGATGGTGATATTCCTGGGGGTTCTGGTGCTGGCCTTTTTCTATGTCTGGCGAAAGGGAGGACTGGAATGGGATTAGAGAAGTATCTCTCCCGCGTCCCGGTGATCGGCACCAAGGCCGAGTTTTTCATCAACTGGGCCCGCAAGTACTCCCTTTTCCAGTACCCGTTCGTCACCGCCTGCTGCGGCATGGAGTACATGAGTGTTGCCTGCTCTCACTACGACATCGCGCGGTTCGGGGCCGAGTTTCCCCGTTTCACTCCCCGGCAGTCGGACTGCCTCCTGGTGGTGGGGACCATCAGCCACAAGCAGGCCCCCATATTAAGACGCGTCTACGAGCAGATGTGCGCTCCCCGCTGGGTGGTGGCCTTCGGTGTCTGCGCGTCCAGCGGCGGGTTCTACGACAACTATGCCACCGTCCAGGGCATTGATAAGATAATCCCGGTGGACGTTTACATCCCGGGATGTCCCCCCCGGCCGGAGATGGTCCTGGACGGGCTGATGAAGCTGATGGACAAAATCCAGGGCGAGAAACTCGACGCCCACGAGTATACGAATACAAAAGCTTTACCATGAGTCAGAAGGTCATAGATACATTGAAAGAGCGGTTCGAGACCGCGGTCTTACACACCCACGGCGAGTGCGGAGACGACACCGCCCGGGTGGACCGGGATTACTGGGTCCCGGTCATGAAGTACCTGCGGGACGAGCAGGGCATGAACCACTTTATAGACCTTACCGCGGTGGACTACCTGGACAGGGAAGCAGGCCTCGACCGCTTCGAGGTGGTGGTCCACCTGCGCTCCATGGAGACCGGGGCCCGGGTGCGCCTCAAGGCCAGGGTGCCAGAGTCAGACCCTTCCATCCCCACCTTGAGCGGGCTGTGGAAGGGGGCTGACTGGTTCGAGCGGGAGTGTCACGAGATGTACGGCATAGACTTCAAGGGCCATCCCGACCCGCGGCCGCTGCTTCTCTATCCTGAGTTCAAGGGGTTTCCGCTCCGCAAGGACTACCCCATTGATAAGAGGCAGCCGCGCATTCCGCTTTTGGCTTCGGAAGAGAGACGTTTTCCAAGGCCGGCTGACGAGACCCCTCACGGCCATCAAGTCCCTCTCCGTAAAAAAGAGGACAAGGAGTAGGTCCGGACCATGGCGGTGGACAGCAGAAAAGACCTTCATACCGAACACCTCGAGCTCATGATGGGCCCGTCCCATCCGGCGACCCACGGGACCATCCAGATAGAGCTGGTGCTCGACGGGGAGACCATTGTAAGCGCTGACGTGGAGCCGGGATACCTTCATCGCGGGTTCGAGAAGGAGTGCGAGGACCACCGCTGGAACCAGGCCATACCTTACACCGACAGGCTGAATTACGTGTCCCCCATAATCAACAACGTGGGGTTCGTAATGGCTGTGGAAAAGCTCTGCGGCCTCGAGGTCCCCCCGCGGGGCCAGTACCTCAGGATGATCCTCTCCGAGATGAGCAGGGTCACCGACCACCTCACCTGCCTGGCGGCCCAGGTCATGGAACTGGGCGCGTTCTCGGCTTTTCTATACTTCATCAAGGCCAGGGAGCTCTACTACGAGCTTTTGGAGAGCGTATGCGGCGCCCGGGTGACCACTTCCTGGACCCGAGTGGGGGGGGGGCGCTGGGACATCCCCGATGAATTTGTAAGCCAGGCCAGGAAGGCCATTCCCGAGACCCGGCGGATTCTGGAAGACATCCACGGGCTGTTCGACAAGAACCGGATTTTCCTGGACCGGATGGTTGACGTGGGGGTGATATCTCAAGAGGACGCTATAAGCTACGGCATCACCGGTCCTTTCCTGCGTTCCACCGGCGTGGCCTATGACGTTCGCAAGGCAAACCCCTACCTGGTTTACGACCGGGTTCACTTCGACATCCCCGTCGGCGGAAACGGGGACAACTACGACCGGTACATGGTGCGGATGCAGGAGGTGGAACAGAGCATGCGGATCATCGAGCAGGGCCTGGACAAGCTTCCCGAAGGCCCGATAAGCGTTTCTGACCCGCGTTTTACATATCCTCCCAAGGACGAGGTCTACGAGACCATCGAGGGGCTCATCAACCACTTCAAGCTGGTGTATGACGGCATCCACCCTCCCGCGGGGGAGGCTTACGGATACGTCGAGGGGGCCAACGGCGAGCTCGGGTTTTACGTGGTATCTGACGGCGGCAACAAGCCGGTGAAATGCAGGTGCCGGCCGCCGTGCTTCCCCATCATGGCGGCGCTGGGCGAGATTCTGGAAGGACACATGGTAGCGGATATTATTCCGACATTCGGCTCGATCAATATGATCGGCGGGGAGATGGACAGGTAAGATGGCGCTGGAGTTTTCCGAAGAGGCCCGCACCGAGCTTGCGGATATCAAGAAGCGGTATCCTATGCCGGAGGGTGCCATTCTTCCCTGCCTGTACCTTGCCCAGCGGGAGTTCGGTTACATCAGCCTGGAGGCCATGCAGTACGTGGCGGACCAGATCGGGGTCGCCCCCGCCCGGATTTACGGGGTGGCCACCTTTTACACCATGTTCAACAAGGAGCCGGTGGGCAAGTACCTGGTCCAGGTCTGCATGAACCTGCCCTGCATGTTACGGGGCGCAGGCGAGGTCTTCGGCTACATTTCGGAGAAGCTGGGGATCAAGGAAGGCGAGACCACTGCTGACGGCCGGTTTACGCTGATGAAGGTCGAATGCCTGGGTGCTTGCGGCAACGCACCCATGATGCAGATAAACGAGGATTACTACGAAGACCTGACGCCCGACAAGGTGGACAGGATACTGGACGGACTGAAGTAAGCAAGATGGGCGAAGAACAACACATATTAAGCAAGCACTGGCAGACGTCGGAGTCTTTCAAGATATCAACGTATCTTGCCGACAGCGGGTACGAGGCCGCGAAGAAGGCGCTGGCAATGGACCCGGGCGACGTTTGCCAGACAGTGCTTGATGCCGGCTTGCGGGGCCGCGGCGGCGCAGGGTTCCCCACCGGCAGGAAGTGGATGTTCATGCCCAAGGACGACCGTCCCCATTACCTGCTGGTAAACGCCGACGAGGGAGAGCCGGGCACGTTCAAAGACCGCGACATCATGCGCTATGATCCCCACATGCTGCTGGAGGGCATCATCATCGCCTGCTGGGCAATGAAGGCCAACACCTGCTACATCTACGTTCGGGGAGAGTTCAGCGAGCCCGCCCGCCGGGTGGAAGAAGCCATCAGCGAGGCCTATGACAAGGGCTTCCTGGGCAAGGGCGTCATGGAGACTGACTTTGATCTGGACGTTTACGTGCACATGGGCGCAGGCGCTTACGTATGCGGGGAAGAGACCGGCCTTATAAGCAGCCTGGAGGGCAAAAAGGGACAGCCGCGCATCCGGCCGCCGTTCCCTCCTCAAAAGGGGGCTTTCGACATGCCCACCACAGTAAACAACGTGGAGAGCATCGCGGCGGTCCCCTATATCATCGCGAACGGGCCCGAGGTCTACAAGCAGTTCGGCACCGAGAAGAGCGCGGGGACCAAGCTGTTCTGCGTGTCCGGGCACGTGAACAGGCCGGGGGTGTTCGAGCTTCCCCTGGGCGTTCCCCTGATGGAGATCATCAACGATCACGCGGGCGGCATGCTCGACGGCAAGGAGTTCAAGGCGGTGATTCCCGGCGGTAGCTCGACACCGGTGCTCAAGGCCAACGAGTGCGAAGGGCTCAACATGGACTACGAGTCCATAGCAGATGCCGGCTCCATGCTGGGCTCGGGGGCCATTATCGTGATGGCTGAAGGAACCTGCATGGTAAGCGCGTTAAAGGTCCTCACTCACTTTTACGCCCACGAGTCATGCGGACAGTGCACCCCCTGCAGGGAGGGCACCGGCTGGCTGGACCAGATCATGAAGCGGATAGTAAACGGGAAGGGCAGGTTCGAAGACCTGGACATACTGCTTTCGATCTGCGAGGGCATGGCGACCAACACCATCTGTCCCCTGGCGGATGCAGCAGTGGGCCCGGTCAAGAGCTTTATCGAGAAGTTCCGGCCCGAGTTCGAGAACTACATCATGGAGCAGAAGGAGCCCAGGAAGAACCCCTGGGCGGTGAGCTTTCGAAGCTGATATTTTATCCGGCTGTAGCCGGGAGCGGATTATAGAGAAGAAGACATGGCAAAGGTCTACATAAACGGCAGGGAACTGGAGGTCGAAGAGGGCAAGATGATATTGGAGGCCGCCCTCGAAAACGACATCTATATCCCGCATTTCTGCTACCATCCTCATCTTCCCCTGTCCGGGAACTGCAGGATGTGCCTGGTGGAGATCAAGCCGGGTCCGCCCAAGCTGGTGCCGTCGTGCATGACTCCGGTACAGGACGGCATGGAGGTATTCTCGGAGACCGACAAGGTAAAGAGGACCCGCCAGTCGGTAATGGAGTTTATCCTCAAGAACCATCCGGTGGACTGCCCCATCTGCGACCAGGCGGGCGAGTGCACCCTCCACGAGTACTACATGGCTTATGACCTTGCGCCCTCCCGGCTGGCGGGCCCGGAGGAAAAGGTCAAAAAGCGCAAGGCCCGCCGCATGGGCAAGCACCTTATACTGGACTCGGAGAGATGCGTTCTGTGCACCCGTTGCATCCGCTTCATGCGGGACGTTGTCAAGGACGAGTGCCTGGTGATCGTAAACCGTGGCGACCGCTCCGAGGTCACCGCTTTCCCCGGCGAAGAGGTCAACAACCCCTACAGCCTTTGCCTGGCTGACGTCTGCCCGGTGGGGGCCTGGACCAGCGAGGACTTCCGGTTCAAGCAGCGGGTATGGTTCCTCGAGTCTTCGCCTTCCATATGTCCGCATTGCGCGCGCGGCTGCAACACGTGGCTCGACCATCAGGACGGCGAGGTCTACAGGATGCGCGGCCGGGTGAAGGATTCAATAAACAAGAGCTGGCTGTGCGACGAGGGCAGGTTGAGCTACCACGCCATAAACGACGGCAGGCTGGTTGAGCCGCGTGTGGACAACCAGAGCTCGTCCTGGGAGGACGCCCTTACCGAGTCCGCCCGCATAATGGGCGAAGCCGGTAGCAACCTGGTGCTCATCGCATCGGCGAGCCTTTCCCTGGAGGAGGGCGGAAAGCTTTTGAAGCTTTCCAAGAAGACGGGGGGCAAGGTTGTTCTCCATGCCGGTCCCGCAGGCTGGGAGGATGAGTTCCTTCGTTCATCGGACATGAACTCGAACACCAAGGGTCTTGTTGACCTGGGGATCCCGGAGAAGCTCGAGGGCCCGCTTGGGGAGGATTCGGTGGGGGTCCTTTTCGAGACCCTTTGCCCGAACCCGCTTCCCGAGGGAGTGACCGCCCGGGTGGTGGTTTCGCCGCAGCTTTCCCACGCGGTCGAGTCCGCGGAAGTGGCTTTGCCCGCGGCATCGTATGCCGAGACCTCGGGCACGGTGGTGAACCTTGACGGTATAGAACAAAGCTATGAGCCGGCCATTGCCTTAAAAGGGGATGCCCGGAGCCATGTAGATATTATGATCGCGCTGCTGGAGGCACTGGAGGCTGCCTCCCAGGCGGCGGCAGGATAAAGGACGGGATGATGACGCTCGATGAGCTTTTCCAACTTCTCTTAAGCCTGGTGTTCGCACTCGCTATTTTCGGCGGCGTGGCTTCACTCGCCGGGCTTATGACGTGGGGAGAGAGAAAGCTTGCATCCATGATCCAGGACCGGATCGGTCCCAACCGGGCCAACGTCCGCCTGCTGGGCCGCAACTTCACCCTGATCGGTCTTTTCCACATTATCGCCGACCCCATAAAGCTCTTCACCAAGGAGGACTTCATTCCCGAGGGGGCCAACCGTCCCCTGCATACGCTTGCTCCCATGATCTGTCTCTTTATACCGCTGATCCTTTTCTCGGTCATACCTTTTGCAGGGCCTTTGCACATCTCCTGGAAGGACTTTCCCGCACAAGAGATATGGGGCCTTGGTTACCTGGTGGAAAACGACGTCTGGTTTTTCGGGGAGATGTTCGGTGGAGACGTTCTTCACCTTTCCGATTACACCGTCCAATTCGTAGTGTCCGACCTCGACGTGGGCATGCTCTTCATATTCGCCATGGCGAGCCTTTCCATCTACGGGATTATGACCGCGGGCTGGGCGTCCAATAACAAGTTCAGCTTCCTGGGCGCCATGCGGGGAGCCAACCAGATGATCTCCTACGAGCTGGGTCTGGGCCTGGCTGCGATCGGTATATTCATGGTTTACGGGAGCGTCAACCTGGGCGCGCTGGTACAGGGACAGGGCGAACACTGGTGGGGGCTAATACCCAAATGGGGCCTTATAGTCCAGCCTCTGGGTTTCCTGTTGTTTTTGGCCTGCGGGGTCGCGGAGACGAAACGGATACCGTTCGACCTTCCCGAGGGCGAGAGCGAGATCGTGGCCGGATACTTTACGGAGTACTCGAGTCTCAAGTTCACCATGTTCCTGTTCGGCGAGTACGTGGAGATGATCCTGCTTTCCGCGATTATCACCACCCTGTTCTTCGGCGGCTGGCAGTTGCCGTGGATAGACGGTTCGGGTTACGAGTTCCTGAGGTGGCAGGGCGGCTGGGAAGGCACCTGGCTTGCCGGTCTTCTTACCGTGCACGGGACCAGGATATTCATAATGTTTTTGCAGGGGGCCAAGTTCGCGCTTTTCGTGGTTGCCGGCGTCTACTTCCTGTTGACTGCGCGGTGGACTTTCCCCCGCTTCCGCTATGACCAGGTCATGAAGATGGGCTGGAAGATGGTGCTTCCGTTGGCGTTTTTAAACATAGTGATAACCGCGCTGGTGATGGTGGTCCTCCGGGGGTGGATGTAATGGGCAAACCACGCCGTTACAGCCTTTCGGAGCGGATTTACTACCGCGAGGTGGCCCGGGGCATGGCCATTACCATCCGCCATTTCTGGGCGAACGTGCTGGGGTTTATCCCCGGCCTGCGCGGCCTGGTCCGGCAGGAGGTCGTCACTTACCAGTGGCCGGAGGAAGAGCGGCCCATATCGGAGCGCTGGCGCGGCCGGCATCGTTTGAACAAGAGGGAAGACGGGCGCGTAAAATGCGTGGCTTGCATGTGTTGCGCCACTGCCTGTCCTTCCGACTGTATCCATATAGTTGCCGCGGAGTCGGACGACCCCGCCATCGAGAAGTATCCCGAAGTTTTCGAGATAGACCTTTTCCGGTGCGTATACTGCGGCATGTGCGTGGAGGCCTGTCCCTGCAACGCCATCCTGATGGACACCATGGACATGCGCTTTTGCAGCTACTCGCCGGATGAGTTCGTAATGACCAAAGACGACCTGTTAAACTGGTGACTTAAATAATGGCCGAGCAATACATATACTCGATTGCTTTTTATCTTACCGCCGCGGTAGCCGTCGCTTCGGCCATCATGGTGGTGTGGCACAAGAACCCGGTGATAAACGCGCTTTACCTGGTGCTGTGCTTTTTCGCGGTGGCGGTGGCTTACGTGCTTCTGGACGCCCATTTCCTGGCGGCGATCCAGATTCTTTTATATGCCGGCGCCATCCTGGTTCTTTTCCTGATGATCGTCATGCTGGTCAACGTGGACGAGCGGCTCCTGAAGTCCCGGCCCACGGTGGGCAAGGTGGTCGGAGGTTTTGTCGCTCTGGGTATTGCTCTCCTCCTGGTACTGGTTTTCAAGCTCCATACTCAAAACCGGGAGCCTGTCCCTTCGCCGGCCAAAATGGAAGGCTTTCTTATCAAGATGAACGGCATTATGATGGACCGGCTTGAAGAGGAAAAGGCCGAGTTGGAAAAGAAGATCGCAAAATGGGCGGAGCCGGACCGGCCGGATATCAAAGAGAAGATGAAGCGGCAGCTTGATGATATTAAAGCCGAACTACAGACCCGGGAGGACAGGGAGTTCAGCGCGCGGGCGAAATCCGCGGCAGAGGAGCTTGGCTCGCGCGAGTACATGAAGCTCGCCCGCCAGTCGCTTTCTGCGCTGGACGACAAGGAGCAGCGTCTTTTCGTGGATTTGCCGGCCGAGGTTGATCAGCTCAAGGGCAAGAAGCGCAAGGAATTTAAAGAGGTGGTGGAAAAGCAACTCAAAGAGAACCGGAGTCTTCGCGGTCTATCCGTGCCGATCGAGTTCAGCCAGATACCGCTTTCGGGGATGTACGGCTATATAGAGGCTGCTGCAAAGGGAACAAACCGCTATTACACCGAGTTCGGCTCGACCCGCTCGGTGGGCCTTGTCCTGTTTTCCAGGCATCTGTTGCCTTTCGAGTTCGCTTCCATTTTACTTCTGGGAGCCATTATCGGGGCCCTGGTTCTTTCCAGGAGGGCTTCGGGGAGGAAGGAATCCTGATGGCCGGTTTGGAAACAAGCCTGGGACACTTTCTGGCCCTTTCCGCCATCTTGTTCTGTATCGGGATGGCGGGCGTACTGACCCGGCGTAACGTGCTGGTGATCTTCATGAGCATCGAGCTCATGTTGAACTCGGCCAACCTTGCTTTTGCAGCCTTTGCCTATTACAAGTGGACCATGACCGGGCACGTCTTCGCCTTCATGGTCATGGTGGTGGCCGCATGCGAGGTCGCAGTGGGGCTGGCCATTATCCTTTCCATCTATCGGACACGCTCCACGGTTAACGTGGACGAGATGAACATACTGAAGTGGTAGGATCATGGAACACGAAGCAATGGAAATGACAGCTCACGCCGCGGGGTACCTGGTTTTAATACCGCTGTTGCCTTTGCTGGGCTTTTTGTTTTGCGGGCTGGGCTGGATTTTCCTGCGCGAGTACATGGTGCGGCGGCTGGTAAACTTCGTGGCCTGCCTGGTGGTGGCGGGAAGCTTCGTGGTCTCGCTTCTGGCTTTCTTTCACCTTCGAAGCCTTCCCGAGGGCCATTACCTGGTCCAGGAGGTTTTCACCTGGATCTCCGCGGGCGATCTTTCCGCGCCTTTCGGGATCGTGTTCGACCGGCTTTCCGCGGTCATGTGTTTGGTGGTCACCGGCGTGGGCGGTCTCATCCACATCTACTCCACCGGCTACATGGCGCATGATCCGGCTTACGCCCGCTACTTCGCTTACCTCAACCTGTTCACCTTCGCCATGCTGGTCCTGGTGTCCGCGTCCAACATCCTGCTCATGTTCGTGGGCTGGGAAGGCGTGGGACTGTGCTCCTATCTTCTCATCGGCTTCTGGTACCAGGACAACGAGAAATCCTCCGCAGGCAAGAAGGCCTTTATAGTCAACCGGATCGGCGACTTCGGCTTTTTAGTGGGCATCTTCACCATCTTCTTTTTCATGGAGACCCTGGACTTTTACGAGATGCGCTCGTTTGTCCACGAGAACGCCGAGCTTCTAAAGACGGGGACACTGGTTGGCTTATCCATCGCCACCTTTATCGCGGTCGCGCTGTTTATCGGCGCCACCGGCAAGTCCGCCCAGATACCGCTTTACGTCTGGCTTCCCGACGCCATGGCCGGCCCCACACCGGTCTCGGCCCTGATCCACGCCGCCACCATGGTGACCGCGGGCGTGTACATGATCGGGAGGCTCAACTTCATATACCTGCTTTCACCGACCGCCATGATGCTGGTGGCCGGCGTGGGGGTGGTGACCGCGTTGTTCTCCGCCACCATCGGCTTTACGCAGACGGACATCAAGAAGGTCCTGGCTTACTCCACCGTAAGCCAACTGGGATACATGTTCGCCGCCATGGGAGTGGGTGCTTTTGCCGCGGGCATCTTCCATCTTACAACCCATGCCTTTTTCAAGGCGCTTCTCTTTCTGGGAGCAGGCTCGGTCATCCACGGTCTTTCCAACGAGCAGAACATGTGGAAGATGGGCGGTCTCAAGAAGCTCATGCCCATCACTTTCTGGTGCATGGCCGCGGCATGGCTCAGCATATCCGGGGTGTTCCCCTTTGCCGGCTTCGTGTCCAAGGACGAGATACTCTGGAAGGCGTTCGCCAACGACTTCGGCCACCCGGAGTGGTTCGCCAACGCAGTGTACATAATCGGCATCGTGGCCGCGGTCTGCACCGCGGTCTACATGACGCGTCTCATGATGCTTACTTTCCTGACGCCGAGCCGCATGGACCCGGAGGTCGAGCACCACGCTCACGAAGCCCCCTGGAGTATGACCACGGTCTGCATCATCCTGGCTTTCCTGGCGGTGGTCGCGGGCGCGCTGAACTGGCCCCACATGCTGGGCGGGCACTCCATGTTCCATGAGTGGCTGGCCCCGGTGTGGACATCCCTTGGGCAAGAAGGACATGGGGGAGCACACCACAGTATTGACCTGGAGCGGGCTATGGCTGCCGGCTCGGTGGTGCTGGCGGTGGGGGCCATCCTGGCGATCGTTGTCCTCTATCGCCGCTTCATGGACCGCGTTCCCCGGCTGGTGGATGAAATCCGTCCCCTATACAAGGCCAGCTATAACAAGTACTGGGTGGATGAAATCTATACGGCGACAGTGGTCGAGCCGATAAAGGTGTCTTCTTATTACCTGTTGTTCAGGATTGTAGACGTAAACATTGTGGACGGAATAGCCAACGGCCTGGCGCGCCTGACCAAGGGCATAGGCCGGGCGGGCAGCCGTCTCCAGACCGGTCAGGTCCAGACCTATGCGCTTTACATCGCGCTGGGCATTCTGGCGCTTTTGGCCATTTACTTCGGCTATGCCGATTTGTTCGGCATCGAGTAGTAAAGTATAAAGTAAAAAGGACAGCAAGGTGGAGTCGATTCTGACATACATCCTTTTCTTGCCATTAGCGGGAGCGGTGCTTTTGTGGCTCATCCCCTCTGAGAAGGAAGCGAGCATCCGTACGGTCGCGCTACTGGTAATGCTTGCCGACCTGGTGCTGGGGGTCCTGCTTTGGTCATGGTTTAATGCGGAGTACTCGGGCTTCCAGTTCGTGACTTCGATAGACTGGTTCACGTTTGTGGGCGGCATCCCCGTGAAGTACGCTATAGGATGCGACGGGATCAGCCTGCTTCTCGTCGAGCTCACCCTTCTCCTGGGCCCGGTGGTCATCCTCTCTTCCTGGTCGCAGATCAAGGAGCGGGTCAAGTCATATCACATCTTCATGCTGCTGCTCCAGACCGGCATGCTGGGCGCTTTCGTGGCCATGGACCTTTTCCTGTTCTACGTGTTCTGGGAGTTGATGCTCATCCCCATGTACTTCCTCATCGGAGCCTGGGGAGGGCCGCGCAGGGTTTACGCGGCCATCAAGTTCTTTCTTTTCACCATGTTCGGGTCGGTCCTCATGCTGGTGGCCATCATTTACCTGAGTCTCAACTCCGGCGCCCAGAGCTTTGACGTGCTCGAGCTTACTAACCACCTTGTCCAGCATCCCCTGAAGCCGCTCCACCAATACGCGCTGTTCGGGGCCTTTGCCCTGGCCTTTGCCATCAAGGTCCCCATGTTCCCGTTCCATACCTGGCTTCCCGACGCCCACGTCGAGGCCCCCACCGCGGGATCGGTGATCCTGGCCGGCGTGCTCCTGAAAATGGGCACTTACGGTTTTATCCGGTTTGCCATGCCCTTTTTCCCCTACGCCGCTTTCCAGGCCGTTCCCATAATCTGGGTCCTCGCGCTTATCGGTATCATCTACGGCGCGCTGGTGGCCATGGTGCAGGAGGACGTCAAGAAGCTGGTGGCCTACTCCAGCGTGAGCCATCTCGGCTTTGTTATGCTGGGCCTGTTCGCGTTTACTCCCGAGGGCATTCAAGGAAGCCTGATCCAGATGGTCAACCACGGGCTTTCCACCGGCGCCTTGTTTCTCATAGTAGGAATCATCTACGAGCGGCGGCACACCAGGCTGATCTCCGAGTTCGGAGGCCTTTCCAAGGTCATGCCGGTGTATGCCGTTATCTTCATGATAGTGACGTTGTCGTCCATCGGCCTGCCCGGCCTGAACGGGTTCGTGGGTGAGTTTTTGATCCTGGCGGGGACCTATACCGCGGAGCATCCTTATGCTAAGCTGGTAACCATACTGGCGGCCACGGGGGTCATCTTCGCGGCCTGCTATATGTTGTGGATGTTCCAGCGGGTCATGTTCGGTCCGGTGACCAATGAAGAGAACCGCAAGCTCACGGACGTTAACGGCAGGGAAGCGTTTTACCTGGTGGTCCTGTTGGTGTTCATAGTCTGGATAGGCGTGTATCCGAAGACTTTCCTCTCCAAGTCGGAGGCCACGGTTAACTACTACATCGAAAAGATCGAGAAGGGCAATGCAATTGCCGAGGACTACCTTGGCGAGGACCAATAAACCTGGAGAACGGAAACTGAGATGCTGGGTATAGAAGCAGTATATATATGGTCGCTTTTAATCCCCCTTCTGCTGGTGCTTGTGCTGGTGGGGGGGCTGCTCCTGGAGATGACCGTCTGGAAGGACCGGCCGCGCAACGTGGGAGTGTACTCCCTGGCGGGCATAATCGTCGTCTTCATAGCCCAGGCATGGCTTCATATCTTCCGGCTCAGCGTGTCCCCATCCGCCATGGTTTTGTTCGACGGACAATATTCCTTCGACCTGTTAAGCGTACTGTTCAACTACCTTTTCCTGCTTGGCGCAGGAGTGGCCATAATCCTTTCCCTGTCCTACTTCAAGGACGACGAGGACCACCGTGGCGAGTACTACCTTTTGCTCCTGGTGGCTACAATAGGCATGTGCGTCATGGCGGCGGCGCATGACCTGCTCATCCTTTTCATCGGCCTGGAGATCATGTCCATTGCGGTGTATGCGCTCGCCGGCATCCAGCAGCGCAAGATTATCTCCGGCGAGGCCTCCATCAAGTACCTCCTTTTGGGAGCGTTTTCCTCGGCCATCCTGGTTTACGGGATAGCCCTCATTTTCGGGTCCACCGGCGAGCTCACCTACTCCGCCCTGGCGGGCGCGATCAATTCGGTCCGCAGTGAAGGCGGTCTCGAGAGCCTTACATTTGTTGTCGGCGCTTTCCTGTTCCTGGTCGGCCTGCTGTTCAAGGTGGCGGCAGTGCCTTTCCATATGTGGACCCCCGACGTTTATGAGGGATCGCCTACGCCAGTCACCTCCTACATGGCGACCGCGGTAAAAGCGGCGGCTTTTGCGGCCCTGGTCCGGGTCGGCGTTACCGCCTTCTATCCCTTGTGGGGGTTTGACTTCCTCTACTATTTATTATGGGTCATTACCGTGCTGACCATGACTCTCGGCAACTTCGTGGCCATTGCCCAGAAGAACCTGAAGCGCATGCTGGCCTACTCCAGCATCGCACACGCCGGATACCTCATGGTGGGCGTAACAGCCATAATCGCTGCCGGGCCACTACGCGAACATTACGGGTTCGCCACCATGATGAACACCGTGGTTACAAGCACCACCTCCATCATCTTCTACCTGCTGGTCTACACCCTCATGACCCTGGGGGCCTTCGGAGTTATAGTGGCGCTGTCCAGGCAGAAGCACGGGGGAGAGACACTGAGCGATTTCGCGGGACTGGCCAAAAACAGGCCCGGAATGGCTGCCGCCATGGCGGTGTTCATGTTCTCAATGACCGGTATACCTCCGCTCGCGGGCTTTGCAGGAAAGTTCTTTATATTCCAGTCGGCCATAAAAAGCCAGCTTTACTTGCTGGCTGCGATCGGAATGCTAAACTCGGTAGTAAGCGCCTACTATTACCTGCGGGTGGTCGTGGTCATGTACATGACAGAAGAGCAGAAGCCTTTTATAAAGCTTCCCGAAATGTCGGGTGCAGTGTTTATAAATGCTGTGATGGGCATATTGATCGTTCTTCTGGGCGTGTTTCCACAGCGGATACTCGATATTCTGATGCAGTTTTTTGAGCGCGGCATGTTTGATTTAACAATCAAATAAGGCGAGCAAGACATGCCCGACAATGACAAAACAAAGGTAAGCACCGGAGGAGGAGCGGCACCGCCGCCGGACGAAAGCAAGACCTTGCAGGCCCGACTGTCCATCGAGCGCAGGATGGGAAAAGCAGTGAACGGAGAGGTCATGAACCTCCTTTTTGGATCCCAGCTCCTCGTGGGAAGAGACAACTCATGCGAGATAACCCTGCCCGATGATCGTATCTCCAGGAAACACGTGCTCATAAGGATAGACCCCGACGCCATCCGGCTGTCCGACCTCGGAAGTACCAACGGAACAACCAGAAACGGAGAACAGGTCACCGAAGAGATCATCGTCGAATCCGGCGACGTGGTGTGCATGGGACAGTCTCAAACCTTCCAGGTGCGCATCGTGGAAAGGGAAGGGGTGGTAACCTCCGTGAGGATGGCAAGCGGGACAAGGGCATACCTGCTCGTCCCCCAGGAGATGATCATGGGGTTCGCCGACTCCAAAAACCAAGACGTCGATTTAATGATTTACGACCCCCAAATACTGCCCAGGCACGCAAGGATAGAGTACTTCACCGGCCAGATATTCCTCATCTCCCTGGACGAGTCCACGCCTGCCCTGGTAAACTCAAACCCCGTCCGCGAAGCAGAACTCCGACATAACCAGGTCATAGAGATGGGTGATACCCAGATGAGATTCGAAAAATCGGAGTAATTAGTCCGAAGTTCCCCAGAATTCAAGGGCCTTTTTTCATGCTAACTCCAAGAATTCTATCAGCTTTCATGACCAGTGCAGACTTCAATTTGTTGCCATGTATATAGACGTAGTGCCAAATCGGGATTCAAGGCCCGCCATACTGATCAGGGAGGCATGGCGGGAAGACAAAAAGATCAGGAAGCGGACGGTGGCCAACATCTCGGATTGGCCCATGGACAAGGTTGAGGCGCTCAGGCAGGTGTTGCGCGGTGATTACTCCTCGTCGGGCGGTGCCGGCCCGCAGGGCTTTGTCATTGAACGCTCGCTTCCCCACGGCCACATTGCCGCGGTCCCGGGCACGATAAAAAAGCTCGGCCTTGACAAGATGAGCTCCGCAAAGCCCTGCCGGGAGCGGGACCTGGTGGTGGCGATGATCGCGGAGCGGCTTCCTCACCCCTGCTCGAAGCTTGCCGCGACCCGGCTCTGGCACAGCACCACTTTGGGGTGAGCTTTCAGTACAGGACGCTGACGAGGACGAGCTTTACTCTGCCATGGACTGGCTTTACCCGCGCCGGTCGCGGATCGAGAAAAACTCGCCGAGCGCCATCTTCATGAGGGCAGCCGCGTTCTTTACGACGCCACCAGCAGCTATTACGAGGGCAGCACCTGCCCTCTGACCCAGTTCGGCCTCAACTTCATCTGCATGCTCGCCTACTACGTGGAATGGCACATGCGAAAAAAATTGGCCCCTCTGCTGTTCGACGACGAGTTTATAGATAAAAGCAAAAACCCGGTCGAGCCCGCGCAGCCCTCGGAACACGCCAAAACCAAAAAACAAAAACGGACCACCGATGACGGACTGCCCCTGCACAGCTTCGACACCCTCATCGCCGAGTTGGGCACACTCTGCAAAAACCAGTGCCGGGTCCCCGCGGACAAAAGCCTGCCCCACCTGCAAAAAGAAACCGAAAAAAACACCCTCCAAGCCAAAGCCTTCAAGCTCCTCGGCCTGTAACCAGTAGCCTGTAATTTAATTTTGCAAGAAAATATTGTAATATCAGGAAGTTACTTTATCTTGCCAACGGAAACTTCGGCTTAAAGCTCAAAGCCGGGCAGAAAATCAACCCTTACCATCTGTGCACCAAGTCACCCGCTGTTAAACCGGCAACCCCACCTTTTTACCGAACCACAAAAAAGCCCCCCGGCCTGAAACATTTTATACCGTTACAGCATAAGCTTTTCCGTGATGCCTCGTTTGTCCCCTTCGATGTTATGTTAAATCCCTAACCACCGGTTATGTTAAAAGAGTTCCGGAAAACAGCCCGGGGGAAGGCGAGTTTTTCGCATTGGTTGAAAAGCCGGGAACTCAAGGGACTCTCTGTCGATAAGGTCCTGGATTGTTTGACTAAAATAATGCCGCAACCCTGCTTTTTGTGCTTGCAAAAAAGCCCTTTTGGTGGTAATATAAGATATAATAAGAAAATGTCCTGATCCCGGGTCTGTCAATCAAATAAAGCCCGCGAAAAAGGGAAAAGATATTCCTTTGCAAGATGACGGGAAAATATGATAAAAATTATTGCAGTTTTTGTAAAACGAGCCGAACTTGTCTGTTTATAAGGGGAATTCCGCAAAGGTCCCCGCCTTTATTTGAACAAAGAGGAGCTTGAAACTTGACCACGCAGGAAAAAAGCACTTACGGCGCTGAATCTATCAAGGTATTGGAAGGGCTGACCGCAGTCCGGAAGCGTCCGGGGATGTACATCGGTGACACCTCGACGCGGGGTCTTCACCACCTGGTTTTCGAGGTGGTTGACAACTCGGTGGACGAAGCCATCAACGCCTATTGCGACAAGATCAGCGTGACGCTTCACGTTGACAACAGCGTGACCGTTGAGGACAACGGCCGGGGCATCCCGGTTGAGGAGCATTACAGCGTGAAGGGCAAGAGCGCGGTAGAGGTTGTGATGACCCTGCTGCACGCGGGGGGCAAGTTCGACCAGGCGAGCTACAAGGTTGCCGGCGGATTACACGGGGTTGGCGTGTCAGTGGTCAACGCCCTCTCCGAGCACCTCGAGATCGAGGTCCGTCGTGATAGCAAGGTCTACAAGCAAAGCTATGCTCGCGGCAAGCCCATCAGCAAGCTGGAGGTCGTGGGCAAGACTAAAAGAAGCGGCACCAGGATAAGCTTCCGCGCCGACCGGGAGATATTCGAGACCACCGAGTTCCACTACGACATTCTTGCCCGCAGGCTCCGGGAGCTGGCCTTCTTGAACGCCGGGCTCCGCATCGAGTTCACTGACGAGCGCGACGAGCTCAAGCAGGAGGAGTTCTTCTACAAGGGCGGCATCGTCTCTTTCGTGGAATATCTTAATCGGAACAAGAACGTGTTGCACAAGAAGCCCATCCACTTCTCCGCCTCGCGCGGCGACGTGGATCTCGAGATCGCCCTCCAGTACAACGACGGTTATGCCGAGCAGGTTTACTCCTACGCCAACTTCATCAACACCATGGAAGGCGGGACCCACGAGAGCGGCTTCCGGAGCGCCCTTACCCGGACTATCAACTCCTATGCCCAGTCGAACAACCTGCTCAAGAACCTGAAGGCCAACCTTACCGGCGACGACGTCCGGGAAGGGCTTACCGCGATCATCTCGGTAAAGATCCAGGAGCCGCAGTTCGAAGGACAGACCAAGACCAAGCTGGGCAACTCCGAGGTCAAGGGCATGGTTGAAGCCATCATCAACGACAGGCTTGCCGCCTTCCTGGAAGAGAACCCGTCGGTGGGCCGGAAGATAATCAACAAGTCGGTAGACTCCGCTCGGGCCCGCGAGGCCGCCCGCAAGGCCCGGGACCTGACGCGCCGGAAGACCGCGCTGGAGTCGAGCTCGATGCCGGGCAAGCTTGCCGACTGCCAGGAGCGGGACCCGCGCTACTCCGAGCTTTACATCGTGGAGGGCGACTCCGCGGGCGGGTCGGCCAAGCAGGGCCGCGACCGTCGCTACCAGGCCATCCTCCCTATCCGGGGCAAGATACTGAACGTTGAAAAGGCCCGGTTCGACAAGATGCTCCAGAACAACGAAATCCAGGCCATAGTCACCGCGCTGGGCGCAGTGGCCGGCAAGGACGACTTCGATATCGAGAAGCTGCGCTATCACCGGGTCATCATCATGACCGATGCTGACGTGGACGGCTCCCATATCCGGACCCTGCTACTCACCCTTTTTTACCGGAAGATGCGCCCGCTGATCGAGCAGGGCTACCTCTACATTGCGCAGCCGCCGCTTTACCGGGTCAAGAAGGGCAAGAAGGAGCACTACATAAAGGACGAGGACGAGCTCCAGGACTACCTTCTTCAGCTTGCCACCGACAACATCAAGATGGAGCTTAACGGCAAGTCCATCTCCGGCAGTGCCCTGATTGACCTTATCAAGCGGATCATCCGCTACCAGGACATCCTTTTAAAGGCGGCCCGCCGCCGGTCTCGTTCTGGCGGAGAGCGGACCGCCCGGATCATTGACGCCCTGGCCCGCACGAGTGAGCTTCCCCACAGCCTGGAGAACCCCAAGCTGCTGGAGCGTGACTTAAAGCGTACGGTCGAGTTCCTTGCGACGGAGGCCCCTGATATCCGGCCTGTGGGCTGGGACCCGCCTGTGCTTGACGAGGAGACCAACACCTACAAGACCTCGTTTCTGGCGGCTGATAACGGCACGTCGCTCGAGGTCGAGGTCGGCCTGGAGCTGGCCCGCAGCGCGGAGTTCGAGGAGCTTCTCCGCATCAGGGACCTCTACGACGAAGCGGGCACTCCCCCTTACGTGCTTTTAAGCCAGAAAGAAAGGATGGAGGCCAACAGCCTGTACGAGCTGGTGGAGACCGCTCTGGAGCAGGGCAAGAAGGGCCAGGAAATCCAGCGTTATAAAGGGCTGGGCGAAATGAACCCCCTTCAGCTATGGGAGACCACCATGAACCCGGAAACCCGCACCCTGCGGCAGGTGCAGATCGAGGACGCCATAGCCTCGGACCACCTGTTCGATATTCTCATGGGTGACCACGTCGAGCCGAGGAGGGATTTCATAAGGCAGAACGCCCTGAACGTCAACAATTTGGATATCTGATACCTGATGGAAGTCCCAAGCCATGTCTTTGCTTGACATAGTTAAGTTCCCGGAGCCGGTCCTGGCGCAGGAAGCGGAAGATGTCAAGGACCTGAACGCGGAGGTCGAGAAGCTGATCCGGGACATGGCGGAAACCATGTACCACGCCCCGGGCGTCGGCCTTGCAGCCAACCAGGTGGGCATTCCCCGCAAGGTCGCGGTGGTTGACGTCTCCGAAAGCGAGGAAACCAAGAATACCCTGGTGATCGTAAACCCCCGCATAGTCGACATTAGCGAGGACACCGACCGCATGGAGGAAGGATGTCTCTCCGTGCCCGACTTCCAGGCCGAGGTGGAAAGGGCGCTGCAAGTAACCGTCACCGGCAGGAACCTGAAAGGCGAAAAAGTGGAGTTCAAGGCGGAAGGGTTCCTCGCCCGCGTCCTCCAGCACGAGATCGACCACCTTTACGGAAAGCTCTTCATTGACCGCATCGGAAAGCTGAAACGGGACAGGTACGTCAAGCAGCGAAAAAAAGAGATAGCAAAAGAAAACAAGTAGCCTTATTAATCCGAAGTTCCATCTGCTAAAATGAAGGAAGTACCTGATATTACAATATTTTCTTGCAAAATTAAATTACAGGCTACTGGTTACAGGC
>CAYQTK010000056.1:0-20873 GCA_964420375.1 uncultured bacterium | reverse complement strand
CCTGGTGCAAAGCGTCTTTTACCTTGTCCATTACTCTCCTCTCTTCTCTTCTAGTGCTTTGTCACTCTAAAAAAGGGGAACGGATCCAATGAAGATCGCGGCTAAAGCCGCTCGCACGATTAATCTTTATTCCCCAAAAAGCTTTTGACAAGACACTAGTTCCCTGTCAAGCGTTTTTTGTCGTGTAAAAGAAAAATAATTTTTGATGCGAGCGACGGCAGTCGCGACTGAAGTCGCTCGCACACCATTGCGTCATTTCAGTCTTGACAAGACACTTGTCTCTTCTCGCCGGAAAATCAGGCGAACTCTTTGAACCTGTCCTTTTTCACCCCGCAGATAGGGCACTTGTCAGGCGCCTCCCCTTCGTGGGTGTAGCCGCAGTTGTCGCATACCTGGATGGGACCCATCTGTACGTCCTTCCCCGCGTCCACTTCCTGCTTGGCCTTCTCGTACATGGAGGCGTGGATCTTTTCCGCGGCGAGCGCCCATTCCATGCTCCGCTGCGCCCCCTTTTCGTTCTGCAGCCTGGCCACCTCGAGGTATGCGGGGTACATCTCGTTGATCTCGAACGTCTCCCCGTCAATGCCTCCCTGCAGGTTCTCCGAGGTCGTGCCGATTCCAAACACTCCGCCTGCGGACACTTCATGGGCGCCGCTTTCGTTTTTAAGCTCTTTGAAGTGGTTGTTGGCGTGCACGGTCTCGGCAAAGGCAATGGCCCGGAAGATGCGGCCCACGTTGGGATATCCTTCCTCGGCTGCGATATCCGCCCAGGTTCCGTAGCGCATGTGGGCCATTGATTCTCCTCCATACGCGCTCCTTAAGTTGCCCGCGGTCATTGCTCGCATTGTTTCCTCCTTTCAGCCTATCTTTAACCTCGGCCGACAGCCGTCCCCTGGTGATTTACAGATAATCTTTTTGCCGGTTGGTTTCATTTTTTGTTGCCCTCGGCCCAGCAGCGGGGACAGATGCCCGCCACTTCGAGGCGGCATTCCACTATCTCGTAGCCCAGCGAGTCCCGGACCCTGCTCTTCAAGTCTTCACCGTCGTCCGCCTCGATGTCGTCCACCCGGCCGCATACCTTACACCTTATGTGGGAGTGCTCCTCGGTCCGGGCGTCAAATCGCATGGGACCGCCGGGGACTTGGATTTTTTTTATCCTGCCCTGGTCCGCAAGTATCTCCAGGTTGCGATACACCGTGCCCAGACTGATGCGTGACATCGTCTGCCTTACCTTTTCGAATATCTCGTCCGCAGTAGGATGGGTCCGGGTTTTGTCAAGCTCATCAATTATTATTCTTCTCTGTTCGGTCATGCGGGTGAATTGTTTCTGAGCCAATGTCCCTACTCCTCTTTCAGTTAGGATTGATTCTTATTTGTAATATGTAACCACTCCATCCTTGCTTGTCAATCACCAGGCACGAAGATATAAGCATGTCATCATTTGCACCTTCTATATATTGAAATTCCGCGCGGGCCGGTTTGAGAAGATGTGGCAATATTTTAACAGCGGCTCTTTTCAGATATAATATTCTTCCAGAGTGTCGAGAGTCCGATGGTGTAAACTTCACTAAAGATTTCATTCTTCAGGCTGTGGATTTGTCATGGGCAAGTGGCAGAAGGTCAAAGGTTTTCTAAAGAGCAATTTTTTCTCGGGTCTGCTGGTGGTTATCCCGCTATTGGTGTCCCTTTACGTTCTGATCAAGGTATTACAGCTTGTATATAAGCAACTGGACTTTCTCTTTGTAGTACCTGAAGAGCTTCAAACCACTCTTGCCAAGTATCTTCCGGAGTGGATCGCGTCCTCCATCGACACCATAGCGCGGGTCGGCGAGTTCGCAGTTGTCATTGCCGTTCTGCTGGTGTTAATCGCCTTGATCGGTCTTATAACCAAGCTTCGTCTTTTTAACTGGTTTATCGGCTTCGGCGAGCGGATAGTGGAGCAGATCCCCTTGATGGGGATGGTTTACTCTGCTGTCAAGCAACTTTTACAGGCGATTTTCTCGGGTAAGGGCAACTTCAGCCGGGTTGTCATGATCGAGTATCCCCGCCGGGAGGTCTGGAGCATTGGCTTTGTAAGCAGGAAAGCGGACGTCCTGTTTTCCAATAAGTCGGGCCGGAACCTGATCAGTGTTTTCGTTCCCACCACTCCGAACCCCACTTCGGGCTTTTTGCTCATGCTTCCGGAGGAGGATATCATTGACCTTGAGATCACGGTGGAACAGGCCTTTAAGATCATTATCTCCGCCGGCATGGTTCTGGCGCACGAAGAGCCGGAGGACAGTATTATAAGCGGCAAAGACTTTTTTAACGAGATAAAAAAGCGGATGCCGGGGCAGAAGGAAGAGGAATCGCCGGAAGACCAGGGCCGGTAAGACGGAGTCGGTGAAATGATTGCTGTCCAAAACATGGAAGGAAGGCTGAGAATCATATCACGCCAAGACGCGAATGCGCCAAGGATTCGGTATTTCTTTTTGATTTGGAACCAAACGGTAGAACCTCGGTATCGAGGCTTACAATAAGGTGTGTTCTGACTCTCAGCTTCCTTTGAAAGCTCTGCCGGGGATGATTCCTGTAAAAGTTCAGGAAGTCTTCATCTCGTTGTGTTTTTACTTTGTGCCTTCGTGTCTTTGCGTGAAATAAAGGTCTGTTTGGGACAAGCGTGCGGTGAAATGATCCCTAAAAAAGAGGAGTCGAGATGCAAGTAAGGATCGGGCTGGATATAGGGGCCACCAAGACCAAGATTTTGATGATCAGCAAGGAAGGCGAGATCATCGCCCGCAGGAAGATCAAGACGGACAGCGACAAGCGTCCCGAGCCCATAGTGGAGCGCTCTTGCGACGGCGTGGAGGAGCTTGCGAGGACTCAAAAGGTGAAGCTCTCGGAGGTAGAGGCTGTTGCAGTGGGCATCGCCGGCTTTTCCAACCCTCATACTGGTGTTATCGACATATCCCCCAACCTGCACTGGTACAATGTCCCTTTTAAGAAGCTCATGCAGGACCGTCTCCACCGGGAGATCTACATGGCCAATGACGTTAACGCCGCGGCCTGGGGCGAGTTCTGTTACGGCGCCGGTCGCGACGCTAAAGAGATGGTAGCCATATTTGCGGGTTCCGGCATAGGCGGGGGAGTGGTGACCAACGGCAAGCTGGTGGAAGGCGGCACCGGCACCGCGGGCGAGGTCGGCCACATGATATTCAAGCCGCAGGGCTTGAAGTGCGACTGCGGCAAGCGGGGCTGTTTCGAGGCCTATGGCGGAGGCATGCCCATGGAGCGGCGGATGCGGCGTGCGGTAAAGCGCGGCGCGTCTCCGGAGATCAACAGGCTGGTAGAGGGTGACCTGGAGAGGATAAACACCCGGGTGATCCGGAAGGCAGCGGAAAACGGCGATGCAGTGGCCATGAACATCTGGAAGGAAGCGGTGGAAGCACTGGGAATAATGTGTGCCAACCTGACCAGCCTTTTGAACCCCGATCGCATCGTCCTCGGCGGTGGCGTGGTTACCGGAAACCCCGGACTCCTGAAAAGCGTCCGGGAAAAAGTGGATGAAAAGGCAGTTTCTCTGTCCGCCCGGCACGTGAAGATAGTAAAGTCCGAGCTAGGAGATGATGCAGTGGCCATGGGGGCCGCCGCCCTGGCCGACCTTGAAAATTAAGGTCCATCCGGTTAAAGAGCAGGCCGATCAACCGCTGAAAAGATTGCGTTTATGGCTTTCCGGCTGCCGGCGGGGAAAGAGGATGGGCGGTGGTCCGATCTTTCCCGCTGCAGACGCCACCGGTCTCCGCACTCGGGTCGCACGCCTTAAGTTGCCCTGTCCTCCGGACCGGCGACGGAATCATAACACCGTCTTTATTTCAACCCCCGCCGGCAGCCCCCGATGCGATAAATTTAAAGCACAAAGCCGCACGGAAAATCAACCCTTTCCATCAGTGCACCAAGTCACCTGCTGTTAAACCGGAAGCCCCGAAAATAAAAGAGACCTGATTTTTGCTTCGAACTTGTCTTTTTTATTGTATTCTTATACTATCGTTTCTTTCCGGCAGGTTCCCTTGATATCTTTATGACCGGAACTCGTACAGGAGGAAAAGCTATGGGCAAAGCCGAAGACATTGTTACAAGTTGGGAGCAACTTTTCAATCCCCGCTCGGTGGCAGTGGTGGGCGCCAGCAACGGTCTGGGCAAATGGGGGTTTATCATCCCCATGAACCTGGTGCTGGGCGGCTATCAGGGCGAGCTTTATATGATAAACCCCAAAGAGGACTCGGTGCAGGGCCTGCCCACTTACAAGAGCCTCAAGGACATTGGCGCGCCGGTGGACCTGGTGGTGGTCACCGTGCCTGCTCCTCTGGTGCTTAACGTGGTTGACGAATGCGCGGAGATCGGCACTCGCAACATGGTGGTGATATCTTCGGGCTTCTCGGAGATGAGCGAGGACGGCAAGGAGCTTGAACAGCAGCTTATCAAAAAGGCATTATCTCACGGCATCCGGCTTATCGGTCCCAACACCATGGGTGTCTGCTCTCCTCCCACCAGCCTGTTCCCCATGGGGTCTTTCACCCATCCGCCTTCGGGTCACGTGGCTTTTATCTCCCAGTCGGGCAACCTGGGCGTCCAGCTTCTGGGCTGGGCAGCGAGCGCGGGTTTGGGCATCAGCCGGTTTATCGGCTCGGGCAACGAGGCGGTGGTCACCTGCGACCAGGTTCTCGAGTTTTACGGCGCAGACCCGCTGACGCGGGTGATCATCATGTACATCGAAGGGATTGACTACGGTTCCAGGTTCCTGGAAGTGGCCCGCCGCATCACCCCCCACAAGGCGGTAATAGCCTTGAAGATGGGCGTGACCGAGGCCGGCGCAGGGGCTGCGGCATCGCACTCCGGCGCGGTGAGCACCCCCCACCGGGTTTACGAAGCCATGGTCAAGCAGGCGGGCATCATCGAGGCGTCCAACACCGAGGAGATGGTGAACCTCGCCCGGACCTTTGGTTACCTCCCCATCCCCAAGGGACGCAAGGTGGGGATCATGACCATGGGGGGCGGCTGGGGCGTGGTGACCACCGACCATTGCGCCAAGGCGGGGCTCGAGCTGCCCCATCCGTCGGCAGCGAGCATTGAAGAGATAGACCAGGTCCTGCCCGAGTTCTGGAGCCACGGCAACCCGGTGGACCTGGTGGGCATGCTGCAGAGGTCCGCCCATTACGCCGTGTTGGAGGCCATGGTGCGGGACTGCAACTTCGACTCCATCATCACCCTGGGGTCGCTCACCGGCGTCCAGTACGTCCGGGAGCGGTGGAGAATAGGCAAGTTTTTAAAAGCCGGCGTCCGCATCTTTCGAAGACATCGCTTTAAAATCCTCAACTTCTATATCCCGTTATTTAGAAGTATAAGGAAAGCGATTCTGGGCGGCCGGAAAAAGGCTGGAGAGCGGCAGAAGGGCCAGTCAGGAGGTCTGAACCTTCGCGAGGCCCGGCGGTGGAGCGACGACGTGTTTGCGGAGGAGATCCGCAGACTCATGCAATCTTCCGGCAAACCCATTGTGCCCGTGCCTTTCGAGCCGGCTTCGGTGCCGGCCATTTTCAAGAACCTGGGCCTGGTGGCCTTCCGGGTCCCGGAGGAGGCCGTGCTTGCCATAGCCAAGCTGGCCCACTACCACGACTTTTTGGAGAGGCACCGGCAGGAGCAGGAGCTCATCGAGTACGAGGCCCCTGACGACGACATGGCGCTGGCAATCAAGGCCGGGTTGGAAGGCCGTTCCGGTGCGTTGTCGGAGAACGAGAGCAAGACCATTCTCACCCGTTACGGGATCGACGTTACCGTGGAGAAGACCGCTTCTTCGCGTGACGAAGCCGTTGCCGCCGCCTCCAAGATATGTTACCCCGTGGTGTTAAAGGTTGACTCGCCGGACATCACCCACAAGTCGGACGCGGGCGGCGTCGAGGTTGACCTCGGCAGTGCAGAGGAAGCAGGAGCAGCCTTTGACCGGATCATGGAAAGATGCCGGGCGTATGATTCGTCTGCCCGCATAAACGGTGTTCTGGTCCAGGAGATGGTGGAGGGCGGCACCGAGGTGCTGGTAGGGGTATCGCAGGAGAGCCATTACGGTCATACCATCGTGTTCGGTCTGGGCGGCGTTTTCGTGGAGGTCTTAGACGACGTGTCCCTGCGCATCCTTCCCATCGAGCTGGTTGACGCGGAAAAGATGATAGAAGAGATCAAGGGCAGGAAGGTCCTTTCCGGAGTTCGCGGTGAAACTCCCCGCGACGTTGCGGCTCTGGCAGAGGCCATCAAAAGGATAGCCGACCTGGCGTGGGATCTTCGTGACCGTCTTATAGAGATGGACGTCAATCCCCTGGTGGTTCTTCCGGAGGGCAAAGGGGTCAAAGCCCTCGATGCCTTGATTATCCTTAACGAGGAGAAGTAGCGCTACTTGGTCATTACCAGGTCCTGGCTGGTCAGGGAAGCACGCAGACCCGTGGTTTTGACTGTTGACGAGGACACGGAGACCGAGTTCACCGTACCGGTTCCTATTTTCCTGGTGTCCGCTCCGATAGCATTGCCTGCAGCGTCCCTTTTGGGGATGACCTTGAAGAAGACCACCTTCATGCCCGGTGCGATGCGGTTTCTTCTTCCCAGGCTGATCCTGGCGTTCCTTCCCGCTTGCGTCACGTTTCCCTGGACGACTGGAAAAGCGTTCTTCAGCTTGACGGCGAGTCCGCGGCAGATGAACTGGAGGGTCCGCAAAGACTTGTCCTGGTGATATGCGTCCCTGGTGACCATGACTCGGGAGGTCTCCACGTCCACCACTTGGGCCTTGACCTCGATGCTTCCGGGGGTCTCGTTGACCACGCCGATGATGATGGCCTCGGCATTGGTTATCTTGCCGGCCCGCACCGCGGTGCGGGGGTTGACCAGCCCGCTCCCGGACAGGCGCAGCTCGCGGACCGCGGCGTTTACCTGGGAGCGGTTCACGTACATGAACCTCCTCTGCCGGATGAGCGCGGAGATGAGGTTATCCGAGGCCACCGGCGCGATGTCCTTGTAAGACGGCTCGATGTAAAAGGGAAGCATGCTCACGGCGAGCCTCTCCGAAACCGTGCTCACCCGGGGCACGATCCTGCGGACATAGAATTTTTCCTCGCTGACGTTGCCGTTGTCGTCCATTGCCCGGATGCGGACCAGGTTCCTGCCGGGCCGGAGATAGAGGACCCGGTTAAAGAAGGCATTGCCTACCGGTCTTCTCAACATTTGGCGGCCGTTCAATGTAAGCTTGCGCAGCACTCCTCCCTGCGCCTGGGCGGAGCCCCGGATTTGCACCTGGTTGGTATATACTGCTTTGATCTTCTTTTTAAGACGGATTACCGGAGGTGCTGGTGCAGGAGCTTCCACCCACATGATGTAGTTTTCCGGGGACATCTCCTGGACAAGCTCATGGGCGGTCTCGGCTTTTTGCCATCCCTCGAAGCTCTCGGTACGGGGGATATGGGCGCGGGAGAAGCCGGTAATGGTGAGGGCCGCGGACAGTTGTTCTTCGCGCATTATCCGGGCCCATTTAACGGGCGGCTCGAGCATGGTCCCTTTTTTGCCGCTTGCAAAGGACACCACGCCAGAGGTCTTGTTGCCGAGGGGGTCCGTGGCCTCGAAGTTGACCTTCTGGTCCTTCCCCATGGGTACGGTTGCTTCAAATGTATTTTTGCCGGTTTTCTTCGGTGTCTTGCCCTCGATGTCGAATGTCTTTATACCCGCGTCGTCCTCGATATAGCCTTTCAGCTTGACCCCCTTGTCTCCGGGCAGTACCTGTGCGTCCTCGATGCTGATGCGGGGGCCTTCCCGGTCAACCTGCAATGCCAGGGTCTTCTCCGACTTCTTGTCCACCAGGTCGGTCACGACAAGCTTTACCTCGACCTCATCGCCCTCCCGGACCGACACGGTGAACAGGTCCTGCGGTACTTGAAGCTCCGGGTCTTCGCTCTCGGGCTCCTCCGTACCTTCGCCCTCTTCGGAGGACAAGTTCACCGGAAATATGTCCGCCCTGTTTTTCTGGGCAAAGGTGTAGGGACTTCTGGTCTCGCCCGCTTTTACGTACTCCACGCCCTGGTCGTCTTCAGATTCCACCACCAGGTAGAGCTTGCCCGACTTCACATACTTGCCTTCGAGCTCGTCCTCGCTCTTCCAGCTTATGACCTTGTTGCCCCAGCCCGGCTTCAGGGTCTTCATGAAGTCCCGGTCCAGCTTCTGCATGGTGGTCAGGTTTTCCTTGATGTCCTCGATGTCGTCGAGGGTGAAGTAATAGGGAACCGCCACAAACCTGTCGTAGCCGGGCGCAGCGGCGGGCCGGCCTTCCCTCACGTAGTTCAGCGCGGGCTCGGACTTTATGAGGTGCACTTTTTTAATGGCGGGCGCTTTGGCGTCTTTACCGCTTTCTTTGAGCTTCTTGGCGCGCGCCTTGTCCAGGTAATATTGTGCCTGGCTGGACTCGGTGCATTGCAGGGAGAGCTCGAGCTCTTCTATGGCCTTGTCTATCCTGCCTAAGTGGTAAAGCGCCGCTCCCTTGCCGCGGTGACCGAACCAGTCTATAAAGTGCATTCCATATGCCCTGGCGCGTCGCTTGTCGCAGCCGGGGATGTCGGCGTGCCGGTCAATGCCTTCGCGAAGCTCGATGGCCCGCTTGTAGTCGGCGAGCGCTGCTTCATAACATTCTCCCGCCATGTAGGAGTCGGCCCGCTCCTGGTAGCTGTACCACTCCTCTCGGAAGTTGCCCTCCACCACGCCGTAGCGCTTGCCGTCTTTTATGCACTCGGGCGCCGCCCGGGTATGAGCGAACGATGCGAGTACAAAAACCGAACACACCAGCGCCGCGGTAATCTTTATCCTTAACATGGGGCCTCCTTATATTCGCTCAATCAAAAAGCGTCAATAGCATATATTATAACCCCTCACTCGCAGAAGTTGCCTTTGCCCGGGCGGACAAAGGCAACTTCCGAAGCCTTTTCACCAACGCCTCTTATTCGCTTGCCTGCCTTACCTTCATTCCCTTTGAGAGGTTTGCAGGCTTCTCCACTATCTCCGCCATGGCCACCTCCGCGCCCACGTTGTTGACCTTGACGGAGCCGACCTTGAGAAGCTCGTCGTCGAGTATGTCCATCTGTGTGCCCTTTTCCAGTCCCACGTTGGAGCCGATGTTGAGCTTTACCGAGTCTTTTTTCACTTCGGTGATCTTGCCTTTTATGGGGTACGTCCGGCGGATTTCCTCCATGAGCTTGTCCGCGGTCTCTTCGGCTATGTCGGTCTTCTTCTTGTCGGCGGGGAAAATGGGGGTGATATACACCTTTCCCTGGCTGGTCTCGGTCTCGATAAGCTCGACGATCACCTGTACCTGGTCTCCGGAACGGATGTACTTTCCGGTCGCTATGAAAGCCGCTCCCATGAGCCTTCCCAGCCTGGTCCTGGTTTCTTTACTGGCGAGCGCTCCGGAGGACAGGTTGAGCTCCTGGAGCACCTTGTCGATTTTCTCCCTGTCCACGACTTCGATTCTTTCTTTGTGTTGAAGGCTCCGGGTGAGCGCGACCCTTACGAACTCGAACTCTCCCGCCATGGTCATCTGTCCGACCCTTTCGAAGTCGAGCAGGGTGAGCACGAAGGGCCGCGAGGTCCACTCGTCGCCTGCGTTTGCCGGTTCGGGTATCTCGCCCGACTCGTATTTCTCGGCAAGCTCCTTGGCCATGCGGTTTATCTCTTCGGTCTTTCTGGCGTCGTTTTGCATTTTCATCATCTGGTTTATCTGGTGGAGCATCATCATTGCCACCTCGTTGCCGGGGTCCACCTTTTTGGCCTTGTTAAAGGCTTTCTTGGCCTCTGCGGTCTTGCCCATGGAGAGGTATGTCTGACCCAGGTTGACCGCTGCCTGGGCGTTATCTGGTGAGGCGTCCAGGGCGGCCTTGTATGAGTCCACTGCAGCCTTGTCGTTGCCGGAGTTGCTCATGGAAAGGCCCCGCTGGTTGTGGACCTTGCCGAGCATCTGGTATGCTTCGTCCTTCTGCCACTTCTCGCCGCTGGTGGCTTGAGTAGCCGTCTGGAAGTGATTGGCGGCCTTTTCATAGTTCTGGCGGTTATAGGCTATCTTTCCCTGGATGACGTGAGCGTATGCCGAGTTCGGGTCTATGTTGAGGGCCTGCTTTACGTAGTCCTCGGCGTCAATGAGGTTGTTCCTCGCAAGCGCCACCGCTGCCATGCCCTCGAGGGCCATGGCCTGGTCGGGTCCTTTGGATTTGGCCTCGGAGTTGAAGACGGCCTCGGCCTTGTCCAGCTTGTTCTGGTCAAGCAGGGCGTATCCCTTGTCAAGAGCGTCGGAGGGCAACTTGTCGCCTCCTCCGCCCAGGTAGTACCATCCTGCCACGAGGGCCACGAGGACCACGGCGACAACCACTCCGATAGTAGACTTGGACATGCCCTGCGGGCGGGGCGCCGCCTGGCTGTCCGCTCCGCGGAGTACGGCCTGTTTGCCGGGCGCGGTGATGGGCTGCGTTTCCGTCTGCGCCGGAGGATGGACTTCTTCGGTGTCCTCGGCTTCAGCGACCTCGGCGAGGTAGGAGAAAGTGGGGTCCCCGTAGAGCATATAAGACGCCCACACAATGGTGTCTTCACCGTACTTGTCGATAAGATGGAGCCGGGAGCGGCGCATGGACTCCCCCACCGAGTATCCGGTGACCATTTCCTGGTAGAAGGCCAGTGCGAAGTCGCGTCCGGGGTCGTCGAGGATGTCCCAGAAGGTCCCGATGTAATGCTGGACACCGGAGACCAGGAAGGCATTTGCGAGCCCGAAGATGTCGTTTTCATACCCCGAGTCTATCTTCCACTCCTCGGTCTGTCCGGACTGGCAGCCGTTGGCGAACACCAGCGCGGGCATTGGCTTCTTGCCGGTCATGGAATGGATGTCGTTACTGGCGAGCTTGCCGTCGGCGAGAAGCCATCCGCTTTTCGCCGGGTCTTCCCTGTCATAGTCGGCGTGTCCGGCGTAGTGGATGACATCGTAGTTTCTCATCTTGCTCTTGGCATAGTTTACCGGGACCTCGCTGGTCTTCAGGTTCACGTTAATATACTCGTGCTCCCGGTCCAGCTCGTCGCGAATGTGGACTCCCTCGGTCTTGCTGGCGGGAAGGTCGGAGCGGGGATCGGCTATAACCAGCATCCTAAGCGGCTTGGCTATATGCCGGTCGGAAGCTTCGGCCACTTTCTGGCGGGTGGACACTATCCTTCCCATGCCGAACCGCTGGCAGAAGAACTGCTGCCCGTCGAAGAGGAGTTCCCAGGGGATATGCACCAGCCGGTCGTCCATCCTGATGATCAGGTGCTCGGCCTGGGAATGGATGATCCTTTCCTTGGCCTCCTGGGTGAGCAGGTGGTCGAAAAGTATCTGTCCTGCGGACTGGAGCTGTTTCAATATTTCCTTGCTGACCTTGCCCCGCTTGTTGGCCCGGTTTAACAGGCTTACGACCTCTTCGCACTGGGTCTTGATCAGCTCGTCGTCCAGCTTGACCACATCGTACTGGCTTACGGTCTTCTCTTCGCCGCGCTGTCTCTCGAACACGCTCAGCTTTAACTTGTCCTCCTCGCGGGAGGTCACCAACTCCACTACCTTGCCCCTGGAGACCCGGCCGCGCTTGTCTACAGTGCGGCGGGTGGCCGCCTGTTTGAACTCCTCCTCGGCGATGAGCTGGTCCTCGCTCCAGATCACCCGGTAGAGCTTTACCGGCTCGGCCTTGCCCTTTACCGTGACCTCTCCGAAGAAGCGGACCAGTATCTCGTCGTCGGAGCGGACTTCCTTGTAGAGGCTTTCCGAGACGAGCAGCTCGCCCGCGTCCGCCTGCGACTCGACCCGGGCGGCCACGTTCACCGCGTCTCCGAACACGTCGTTTTCCTCCACCACCGCGGGCCCGTAGTTAAGACCTATCCTGATCATGATGCGCAGGTGCTTCTGGTCCTGACTCTTGTTGTACTCGTCGAGCTTGTTCTGCATCTCCATGCCGGCCTTGACGCCTTCCGTGGAGTCCTCGAACGTCGCCATGATAGCGTCGCCTATGGTCTTGATGACCTTGCCGCCGTGCCTTTCAATGATGGGAAAGAGCATGGCGTTGTGCCGCTGCACCATGGCCCTGCCTTCCACGTCCCCGAAGGTCTCGAAGTAGGAGGTCGACCCCTTGATGTCGGTGAACATTACAGTGATGTTCTTCTGGAACTTGTCCTTGAGCATCTTGTCAAGGGACGCCTTTTCCTCTTCCAGCTTGAGCCGGGCCTGGAGTATGGAGTCCACTGAAGAGGGCATTTCCTTTTCTTCGGACTGTCCGGAATCCCCGTCCTGACCCTTCTGCTCTTGGGAGGACTCTTCTTTTTCTTTATCTCGATCACGGTGTTCGTCTGTCATTTCCCTTCTCCTTTCATCTCCAGGGCTATGGAGCCAACCGGCTTGCCCGCCCTGGTTATATCCATCCTGTACCGTCCATACTTGACGTTTTCAAAAACCGCTTCTCCGTCCATGAGCATCACGCTCTCCAGTTCTCTTTCTTCGGCAGTGTCTCCCCCGTCGTCCTTTTCGTAAAGCGTTACCCGCACTCCGGAAGGCGTTTCGGTTTGGGAGTCGAAAAGCCGAATATATATCTCGCCCCTGCCGGGCTTTACTGATTCCACGTCGACCTCTGCGGTGAAGGGGCGGAACTCCTTTCGGAAGGACACCAGGGTCTCCGAAAGGACTTCTCCTTCTTTGCGGACCTGCTCGAAGGCGGGGACAAGTCCGCCGGAGACGCTCTCGTCCATGGAGATTACCCGGGCGGCGTTTTTAGCGAAGCCGATGATTACTTCCATGAGTCCCCTGCCGGCGGGGTCAAGCTCCCGCGCTTTGTGCAAAGCCTTGGCAGGGACCCGGGCCCGGCTTTCCTGCTCCCGCTCTTCCATGACCTGTCTCAAGGTTTTCACCGCCTCAAGACACCTGGAGCAGCGGGATATGTGGCCGGTGAGTTCGGTCGAGCTCTTTTCGGAAAGAACGCCTTCCAGGTAGGCTGCCAGGGTCTCTTCTTCAGGACACTCTCCGCGGGGCCTTTCCTTAAGTTCCTGTTGTAAACATCTTTTTATGTTATTTTTCCAAAATTCCATCTTTTCCTCTGGAAATGTCGGTCTGAAATTCCCTGCTTTCATAGAAAATAGACGTACTCAGATTTATTTTCTTCCCGCGGTCTCCATATTTCGAGAGAGCTTGTCCTTCAAGCGGTTCACGCGGCTGTAAACTGTTTTTACAGATATGCCCAGCAACTGGGAGACCTCTTCGGGTTCGAGCCCCCGGGTGTAATAAAGCTCCATGAAGTACCTGTCGTCTTCACCGAGTTCATCAATGGCTTTTTTTAATCTTTCTTCTTGTTCCCGCTCGGTATAGAGTTCATCCGGCCGGGTTACCGGGTTATTAGAGGAAGCCTCCACTGCTATCTTCTCTTCCTCCACGTCCACCTTAAGGGGGTCCCGGGCACGGCCCCTCAGAAAGTCAAGGGTGTACCGTACGGTCACGGTCCTTATCCAGGTAGCGACCGTACACCCGGCGTCTCCCCGGTATAGCCGGAGCTTTTTGCAGTTGTCCTTTATAAAATGTACCAGCACATCGCTGAAGAGGTCTTCCAGTTCTTCGGGGGAGGGATGATAGTTCTTAAGGCCCAGCGTCCGATGGATGGAATAGTAGATAAGCCTTGCAAAACGGTCCAGGAACTGTTCCCAGGCCTGCTCTTCCTTGCGGCAACAAGCCTTGAGAATCTCCAGGTCGCTGTTGTCGGCAAAATTGTCTGAGTTACTCGCGTTCAACCTTGTATCTTGTCCTTCCCTGTGATAAAAACCATGCGCGTCGTTACTCAAGGTAACAGAAGCCGACTCGTGGTGTCAAGATAACTTCAACCGCCTTTAAATATCATCTTACAATTTCAATATGAAAAGCCGGGCAATATAGAACAATGTTCTTACAATTGTCGGCAAATAAAGTATAATATAGATTAAGGATTAACATATTGTCGGCATCCTGCTGCAAGTGAGTTATAAAGACAATATTCATACAGGTAACTAAAAAACGAACAAACTTTCCTTCCCAGGCACGTCTATTAAAACCACGTCTATTAAAACAATGATCTTTGGGAGGTCAAAAGGGGATAATATGAAGAAGCTGCTTACCGTGATTCTTGCCCTGCTTGTTTTGTTTCCGGGCCTGATTGTCGCCCAGGAAACCGCGTCCTATGACCAGGATTACACCGCGCCCCGCTGCCGGACGAGCGTGAGTCCGTGCCTGGTCCCTTCAAGCCTGATAAACGGCCGCGACAATATTTCCGGCGGGCCGGAGCCCAACCAGCCGAACACCATATCCGCCAGCCCCTGCGCTGACGGCACCACCGGCAGTTACCATTCCGACGAGTCGCTGGACTCCTTTTCAGTCGTTGACCTCTCCGGCGATGAATTCTCCCCCGGCGACACCGTCAAAGTGGAGGCAGTGGTCTATTGTTACTCCACTATTGATCGGCTTACCATCTACACCTCCCCTGCCGCGGACAGCCCGTCCTGGACGAATCCGGAGCAGGGGAGTACGACATGCACCCTGTCCGGTGCCACCGAGAGCCTGGAGGTGACCTTTACCCTGCCATCCCCCGGCGGGAACCAGGTTATAAGGGCTGCCTTTACCTATGGCTCATCTGATTCGGCCTGTGAGTCGGGGAACTATAATGACCGGGACGACGTGGTGATCTCGGTCGGCGACTCCGACCATGACGGAATGGGCGACAGCTTCGAGAACTCGACTCCCTGCGTGGACGTTCTTAAACAGGACTCCTGGCTGGACCCCGATAATGACGGGCTTTCCAACCTGGAGGAGTTTAACCTGGGCACTGACCCCTGCGACCCCGACACCGACAACGACGGCATGGACGACTACTGGGAAGTAACCAAAGGACTTGACCCCTTTGTCAAAGATGCAGCAGACGACGACGATATGGACGGACTCGACAACATGGGCGAATATTTGTCGGGATGCGATCCCGCCCTCTCCGACACCGACGCCGGCGGAGTGGACGACGCAGAGGAAGTTGCCAACGGCACCGACTGTGCCGACGACCTTGACGACTACCGGGACGTGCTAGAGACCGTGGGCACCGCCGGGGTCTGTTATACGGGCGAAACCCGTATCTACGGCAACTTCTACGAAGTGTCCCAGGCAACCGTGCTTACCGGTTTCGAACAGTATCTTTCCTTTTCCGTCCCCGACAATTACCGGCCGGTGGTTTATGAAGGCAACACACCCGGAGAAAGCTTCACCAAGATTTTCGAAACGAGCCTGGCAATGGGCGATACCGGCAACCAGTGGTTTGACGCCGGCGACTTGTACGTTATTCTCCGTCCGGGCAAAACCTACTTTATCGGCATGGGATACGATCTCCCCGGGGGAGAAAGCAGCCAGGCCTATGCCCGTTATAACGACTCCTCGACCGTGTACCTTCATTTCGGCGAGGCAAACTACGGGGGAATCATAAGCAATAACTGGCCTCCCCCGCAGTCCTACTCCATCTCTGCAAATAATATCAGCAGGTATTACCAAAAGCTGGAAACCTGTACCATAGGATGCTTCCCTCAAAACACCGCACTCATACGCGACTCCGAAAGCTGGTCAAGCGCCAACACCACCGTGTTGACCGATTTCGGAATACCCTACACCCTGATCGGCAATACCCAGATAAGCTCTGCGGACTACTCCGTGTATGACAAAATAATAATCGAGTCCTTGCAGGACGTACCCCTCTACGCTGCGTTGGAGGACAACTCCGATCTGATAAATGATTGGGTCAGGGAAGGAGGAGACCTCGACTTCCATGGCGGTGATTATAACTCCGTATGGTACGGCGACTATACGATCCCCCCGGGAATGGAAGGAGTTGAAGCTTACAGAAACGAGCTTACCATCATGGAGCCCGATCACTGGGCGGTCGTGGGCGTCACCTCATCGGGAATTGATGACTGGTCCCGGTCGGCACTGGGAGAAATATCAGCCACCGCTGCCACTCCCACCGACGTTATCACCTCGGACACCACCGGCAACCCCGTGCTCTCCACCTTCCGGTACGGGCAGGGACAGGTGTCCTTTTCCACCATGACACTGGAGTACGGCGCCGATCCCGGCGGAAGCAACGAACAAGGAAAAGCACTGCATCGAAACCTTATTCTCCACGAGGAAAAACCACTCTCCGATTGCGGAGCGGCCGGCTTGCAAACCATTGCCGACGCCGCCGGCGGAGGATCATCCACCAAACGCTACCGCGGCGAGAAGTACAGGGTCGACACCAGCGCATTGCTTATCGAGTTCAAACAAAAGCTGAACCCCCAAAACGGGACGACCCTGCACTTCGTGGCATTTGAGGCTGATACCGAAGACGGGACCTATACCAAGGTATGGGAAAGACTGCGCTACGCCGGAGACACCACGCCCGCCGGCTATTACAGCTCGGGACCCGTGAACATCCGGCTCCGGTCGGACAAGTACTACGTGCTGATGGCCGGCTGGCATGGCAGTAACTACTACTATTACGAGACAAGCGCCGGCTTCCCCTTCAGCACTGGTTTCGGAGAAGCCATGGGGGGAGCGTTATACAGCCCCTATCCCATCAATGAAACCGCTACCTTTAATACCTCGTCCACCGGCTACAGCCAGCGGATTGTCACCCAGCCTTATGACCGCTGTAAACTGGCGGACACCGACGGAGACGGGCTTTCCGACTCCTATGAGTTGAATTTCTCGGGAACGGACCCGAACCGGGCCGACTCTGATAATGACGGTATGCCCGATGCATGGGAACTCGCCTTCCAGCTCGATCCCCTGACCGACGACAGCTCCGGCGATCCCGACAAAGACGGCCTGAAAAACATTAAAGAGTACGCCTTCTCGGCAAACCCGCACTTCCCGGACATGGACGGAGACGGCATGCCCGACGGATGGGAAGTGGACAATAACCTCTGCATGGACCTTTATCAGGGAGATTCCCTCGGAGACCCGGACCAGGATTACACCACAAGCCTGCAAGAGTACAACAATGGAACAAACCCCTGCGTGCTTACCGACTCCGATGGAGACGGAATGCCCGACGGGTGGGAAACTGCCAACTCGCTTGATCCCAACGACGACAGGGACGGCCTCCTCGACCCCGACGGCGACGGCCTGAACAACTGGCTCGAGTATTACTACGAGACCGATCCCGCAACCGCGGACACCGACGATGACGGCATAGGCGACTATGAAGAGGTCTTCTTTGTGCTTACCGACCCCAACGATCCCGACACCGACGGTGACGGCATGGACGACGGGTGGGAATACGAGTTTGATTGTGATCCTTTCTTCCTCGACCATGACGCCGATCCCGACGGAGACGGACTGTCCAACTACGAAGAGTTCCTTGCCAAGACCGATCCTTACTTCCCCAACAACGACAATGACCGCGACGCTCTCGCCAACGAAGTCGAGGACGCCACCGGCACCTTTGTCGATTATTCTCAGACCGGCACCAGTCCCATCTATCCCGACACCGACGGAGGAGGCGAACTCGACGGCCTGGAAGTCTACCTGGGAGGAGACCCTAATAACGACCCTGATGATGACCGGCAATGGGAACCGATATCATGGGTGTCGCCGAACACCAACTACGACAACATTAACCCCACAATGGCCGTCACCGACTCGGAGAAAGTCATCATTGCTTACGAGTATCCCGGCTACACCAACCAGATTTGCTGGCGGGTATGGAACACAACCTCCTGGTCCGGAGCCATCTATCAGTTCGGGGACCTCGCCGAGAAACCGATTCTCCGCAAAGCGCCCGACGGTGTGGTCCACCTGTTCTGGAAGGAGTACGACTCCGGAACCGGCGAGAGAAGCCTCCATCATGCCTACTTCAACGGAACAACCTTTACCGGAGAAGAAACCTGTTTTACGGAAACCGAAAGCTCATTCGGGTACTATGACGTAGCCATTGACAGGGACGGCTATTTCCATGCCGCTTATAAGTACAGGGACACCTATTACTACATCCGGTACAGAAACAATGAGTCCGGATCCTGGTCGGCACCTTATGACGCCGCCGGACCCAGTAATCAGTCTTATAAAGACATCCGTATCGCCGCGGTTGATAATGAAATCCACGTTATCTGGGGACCCACATACAGTGACATAGGAGATGTGGAGTGGAGTCATAAGAACTCCATGGGTTGGTCCTGCGAAAACGTCATCAGCGAAGGGATACACCCCTCCATGACAACGGATAATGAGGGAAAGGTATTTCTGGCATGGCAAAAGGACGGAGACATCAAGGGAGTTATCTACGAACATGATCAGTGGTCAAACGTGATTAATATCTCCGAAAACACTGCAACGTCCTCCTGGGCGGGCCTGGCGCGTGATTTCTACGGCTACATAAATCTCTACTGGAATGATGCTTTCGGAGACCAGAACCATGTCATGTCGTCCATGTTTCACGAGGGACAATGGCTCGCGCCTACCGAAGTGGGAGTTACAAATCCCAACTCCCAAGAACCCCGCAACTTTACTGCGGTAAGCGCCATGGACGGAGAGCTGTTCCTGGCATGGCAAGAAATAAACCCCGCCGACGCCGAAGAAGACCAGGATATATCTTACTCCCGTCTCGTCTATCCCGACGAAGACTCCGACAACTTGAACAGCAGGCTCGAGTTCATAATCGGAACAAGCTACAACGACAACGATACTGATGACGACGGGCTCACGGACGGAGAGGAGATGAGGATTTATAACTCGAATCCCACCTGCAGCGACACCGATGGAGACGGGCTCCATGATGCTGACGAGATCAGCTACAGTGCAGACCCCGCTACCCCCTATACGGACTCCGCTGAAGAACAGGATGGAATCGAAGTCTATGCCGGAAGAGACCCCGCAAACCCCGCAGACGACGTAAACTGGACAACACCGGTTATGATCGCCGGCGAAGATCCGAATATGAGAGATGACCCCTCATATGTGATAGACGAAAACGGGACCCACCACCTGTGTTACTTAACAACATACGATGTCTCCTGCCACCAGAAAGCCGGCGCTACATGGAGTGATCCCCAAGTCGTCGACAGCTTGAGTGCGGGAGTACAGTACTTCAATACTGAAATCGCTCTCGGGGCCGGGTCCACAGTACACCTCGCCTTCAACAAAAACTTCGGGACTTACACCGAGGTAATCTATGCCAGAAAAAGCGGGGGCACATGGCAGAACCCTGTAGTTGTTACCGGCTCCACCGCGTATTTCCACCTCTCCCCCGATATAGCAGCTGATGAAGACGGGACCGTACATCTTGTCTATTACAAAAGACTGGGCTATTCAGGAGACAGTGAGATCATATACAGGTCAAAAAGTGGCGCGGGATGGAGCACAGAGACCAATTTGTCCCAGACTTCGGGCACGGCTTCTAAATACCCCTCCCTGGACATAGGGCCGGATGGAAGGATGCACCTTGTCTGGATCGACTCCTATTATGGAAACTACGAAATCTTTTACAAGTACTTTGACCAAGGACAATGGTCGGACACCATAAGGGTTACCAATACAAAACAGGACGAGTTCTCCCCCGTAATAAAAGCAGGGTATCAGGGAAGGGCTTTCATTAGTTACTCAACAAAGATAAACTATCAGTACAAGCCGCGATTCGTCTCCGGAGTAAATGACAATTGGTCATTGCCAATGGCACTCACATCCAAAATGAACATAGAATTTATCATATCTCCTCATGACAATGCCTACTTTAATGGCGGCACCTTCTTTCTCACCGGTACCGGCCAGCAAGACAAGACTGTGAACTTGGAAGACGCATATCTTATGGCTTTTAATGGAAAAAGATGGTTCGCGCCTTTCCATTTTGAACATCTGGCCGATAATAGGACCATGAGACACCCCACTATAGCAATAGATCAAACCGGAAACCTCCATCTCGTCTTTCTAAACTGGTACACCGACATCGGAGGAGTAAGCGATATATACTATACGGTGCTCGAGTATCCCGACGAAGACGGAGACGGAATGAACCTCCTTCAGGAGTTCTACTTAGGCACGGACTACACCAAAGCAGATACCGATGGCGACGGATTGGACGACAAAGAGGAAAATGTCTTCTTAACAGACCCAAACCTCTACGATACCGACGGAGACGGAATCGACGACTATTACGAAATATACTTCTCTCTAACAGACCCCAACCTCTACGATACCGACGGAGACCAGATGCCCGACCTCTGGGAAATTCTATGGGGAACTGAACCGTTGGATGCTGACAGTACAGACGATCCCGACTCCGACGGCATATCAAACCTCGATGAGTTCAAGTATCATACCGATCCCACAGTCACCGAAAACGTGCCGAGCTCATCATGTTCGTCACCCGCCTACGCCAACTCATATCCAATTCCCGTAACATTCTCCTGCGATACCTACCTCGCCACTGTCGATCTATACATGAGCTATAACAACTCTCAGTTCATAAACATGAGCAGCTCCGGGTACTCCCGATCATGTCTTGATCCCGACAACACCTTCGAGTTCGATCCCGACTTGGGCGATGGATCATATCGCTTCTACACCGTGGCAAGGATAGGGACAGCGCTCGTCGAAATGCCGCCTCCCTCGCCCGACACTAAAACCATCTATGATACTCAAGGACCCTCAATGGTATCAGTCTGCGATGATGGAGAGTACACCTCCGACAATGACCAGATCGCAGCTTATTCCCAGGCAGCAGACCCCGGAGACTATCCCGCCGGCATTGACAAGTATTACTACGCTATTGGCACTGCTGCTTATGATGATG
>CAYQTK010000055.1:0-21279 GCA_964420375.1 uncultured bacterium | reverse complement strand
TTTGCCCCGGCCTTTCTGATGCAACTCCGCCCGGATTTTTGAAGCTTGAAAAAGGGGGGGAGGGTTGCCCTCCTAATGCTCAAGAGGGCCTATTTGCATCGTAGTTATCACTAAACCGGAAGAGCCGTCAGTAATAGTAATACATGAAGACGGTGCACGAAAATCTCCGGATTCATGCCCTGCTTATGCTTCGCTCTTTTTATGGAAAAACCAGGCCGATGATCTTTTTTTGTCCTTTGAACTCGACCACTACGAATTGGGGCGCCAGTTTGTTGGTGGTAAGGATTTCACCATCCGTCTCGATCATCAAGGAGTAGGTCTTATAATTATAGCTGCCGTGCGATAATAGCTTTTTCCTGCCCGAATCCACCGGCTCTCCAATGCCTATGTACTTCGAGTTTTTAAAGTCTATCTGATTCTTGCCGCCTTTTACCGCGAGTTTGAACCGGCTTTTGTGTCGCTTCCTCTCCTGCGTCCGGAGCGAAGAGCCTACGTAACTTTGATTGGCTTTCGCGGGACTCAAGTCCATTCTGCTGATGATAATGTCGGCAGAGGTTGTGGTAAGTCTGGAATAGTGGTTATAGTTGTTATCGGCGATAGCGCTGAACGCGCTTTTAAGAAGCTGGTGAACCGGCGAAGTGGAAGCAGACTCCGTGCCCCCGGTTACTTCTTTGCGCTTGTCGTCGGACTTGCAGGAGATACAGCAAAAAAATGGAAAGCAGAGTGCCATAATGATAGAGACTGCTTTCATTGGAGTTGTTCCTGTTCTCAGGTTTATCATTTGCTTTCTATTTTATACAATTTGATCCCGAGTTTCAAGAAACTCGGCGGAGAAGTCAACTTTTTTTTCAGCGCAGAATATATCGGGCTCTCTTTCTTGAGCGCTAACCCCTGTTTTTATAACCACAACTTTTTATAGGAAGCGGCATACAATAATTACTCATAAAGAAAAAAGTGCCTTAAAATCATTTTTTTGTTGACAATCAGATAACACTTGATATATTAAACTCCCGGCTTTTCAAAAGCACGGGAGAAAAAATTTTTCAAGGAGGAGACAGTTATGACGGAAAAAGTAACACCGGAAATGTCGGACGAGCAGGTTAAATCCATTCTCGCGGAAATCGGAGCGAAGAACAAGCAGGATCTCCAGAAAGCCATGGAGGACGCCTCTCCGCGGCAGGCTTTCATGATAGCCATTCCGTGGGGAGTGGAGAACGACCCTGACACCGCGTCCCAGCTCGGCGGAGTTGAAGGCTCGGTTCTGTGGGTAGTGGAAGGCGAAGGCGGGGGCAAGTACTGCCTCGAGTTCAGCGGTGGCAAGATCAACGTGTCCGAAGGAGACAAACCCGACGCCACCGCTACGGTGACCCTGGACAGCAGCACCTGGAAAGAGCTGACCTCGGGCGAGACCAATCCCCAGGCCGCGTTCATGTCCGGCAAGATCCAGATCGAGGGCGACATTTCCCTGCTTATGCAGATTCAGAGCGTCCTGCCCCAGATGTAAGGGCCGGACGCTGAAAAAACCACTGGCAGGGAATCGGGCATTCGTTGCACAAGCAGCGAGGGAGGTGAGGTATGTTCCAACTGACTGAGCCGCAGAAGATGATCCAACAGATGGTGCGGCAGTACGTGACCAAGGAAATCCAGCCCCAGGTGGAGGCCATGGAGGACGGCGAGGTCTCCTGCTTCGAGCTGGCCAGCAAGTTCTACAAGACCATGGGCGGACCGTCCATGATCAAGCCCGCTCTGGAGAAGATCGCCAAGAAGCGGGAGGAGGGAGAAGAAGGCTCGTCCGACCTTACCAAGATCATGGGAGGTGAAGGGGACGAAGAGGCAGGAGGCATGGGCGCAGACCCCATGATCATGTTCATCATCGTCAAGGAGCTCTCCCGCGTCTCGCCCGGCCTGGCCATGAGCTTCGGTGTATCCACGGGACTCGCCGGAGGAGCCATCATAGGCAAGGGAACGGCCAGGCAAATCCGCGAGTACGGCATTCCTTTGATGACCCTGGAAAAGATCGGGTCGTGGTGCCTCACCGAGCCGGGCGCAGGCTCCGACGCCTTCGGGAGCATGAAGACCAAGGCCAAGCCCGACGGTAACGGCGGTTACGTTATTAACGGGACCAAGACCTTTATCACCAACGGACCGGTGGCGGACATTTTTATTGTCTACTCCAAGCTCGACACCGGGGGCGTGCCCGTTGAGCAGATGCCGATACATACCTTCATCCTGGAAAAGGAGATGACGGGTCTTTCTCTTGGAAAACCCTTCCAGAAGATGGGGATGAAAGACTCGCCCACCTGCGAGGTCTTCATGGACGACGTCAAGCTGGAGAAAAAGCACATCATGGGCGAGACCGAGCAGAAGGGCGGACGGCAGTCCACCAAGGAGAGCTTGGGCAACGAGCGCTCCGGAGTGCCCGCCATGAGCTGGGGCATTATTGAAAGATGCTACGAGGAAAGCCTGGCATACGCCAAGGAGCGCATTCAGTTCGGAAAGTCGATCGCCGAGTTCCAGGCAACCCAGCTTAAAATCTATCGCATGTATATGCACCTCAAGAACATCGAGAACATGGTCTACCGAATGGCATGGATGCAGAAAAACGGTATCCGCGACGTGTCCTATGTCAACGGATGCAAGGCCTACTCCTCAGCGGCGGCGGTCGAGGTCACCAATGAAGCCATCCAGATATTCGGCGGATACGGGTACATGCGCGAGTATCCCATTGAAAAACTCTATCGCGACGTCAAGCTGCTCGAGCTGGGCGCAGGCACAACCGACATCAACATGATGTCCTGCGCCCGCAGCGAACTGGGACTTTTCAGTTAAAAACGGATACAGGACTTAAACCAACCAAAAGGAGATCGGAGATGGCGAAATTGAACGAGTGCGTGGTGGTGGACGCGGTCCGCTCTGCTATCGGAAAATCGGGCTGGAAGGGCATGGACAAAAAGGGACAGCTCTGCCAGGCCTCTGCACAGGACCTGTTGGCCAACACCTTGCGCGGAATGATCGACAGGGTCAAAGAAAAGGCCCCCGGCTTTGACGAGATGGACATCGAGAACGTGATGGTCGGTTGCCTTTCCCAGATCGGCGAGCAGGGCTTGAACATCGCCAGGGTCGCTTCTCTGCTGGCGGGTATTCCCGAGGAGGCGGCAGCGGCAACCGTCAACCAGTACTGCAACGCAGGTCTCAAAGCGGTGAACATAGCCGCCCACGAGATAATGCTGGGTGAAGGCGACGTCATGGTGGTAGGAGGTGTCGAGATCATGTCCCACTACGGCATGGGCTCCGACGCTGAGGTCGCCATGAAGGCCGGCTATCCCGTGCGCATGTCGCCTCGCATGATGGAGACCAAGATGTTCGTCCCCCAGGGACAGTGCGCGGAGATGATCTCCGAGGACCAGGGACACACCCGCGAAGACCTGGACCGGTTCGGCGCCTGGAGCATGCAGAAGGCGGTCGAGGCGGATAGAAAGGGATGGTTCGATAACATCATCCCCTTCGAGTTCAAGTACCAGGACCAGGAGTACAAGGTGGACAAGGACGAAGGACTCCGAGCAAAGTCTGCCGACGATCCCGACGGGTTCCTCCAGGACCTGGCCAAGCTGCCCACACCATTCAAAAAAGACGGGATGGTCACCGCGGGAAACTCATCACGAATCGTGGACGGAGCGGCAGCAGTAATCCTCATGAGCGCGGACAAGGCGGAAAAACTGGGGCTCGAGCCGCTCTGCAAGATCACCTCCTGCGGGGTGGCAGGCGGAGCGCCCGTGCCCATGCTCCTCGCGCCCATTCCGGCTACTCAAAAGGCGCTCCATCGGGCAGGAAAGACCATTGACGACATGGACATCATCGAACCCAACGAAGCATTTGTGTCGCCTCTCCTCCAGTTCGCCGACGACCTCGGTTACGACAGAATGGACCCGCGGGTAAACCCCACCGGAGGAGCTGTAGCACTGGGACATCCCATCGGGGCATCAGGGGTAATCTACTTCTCCGAGATGTGCAGGCACCTGAAACGAATCAACGGGAACAATGCCGTTCAGATGCTCTGCGGAGGCGGCGGCGTGGGCATAGCCACCGTGGTCGAGAAGGCATGAAAGGAGAGCACCATGATCGAAGGACTGGCGCATATCGGGGTGGCGGTAAAGGACATTGACGAGGCCATCGAGTTCTTTCAGGAAAAGTTCGGCGCCGAGCTCGACACCTCCAAGTCAAAGGACGGCAAGATGAACTTCGGAATGCATACCTCTGCGGTGGTCAAGGCGGGACCGGTGGCGTTCGAGCTCATGCAGCCGGCCAAGGAGGGAGTCGGGCCCGTCGGAAAGTTCGTGGCGGAACGAGGGGAAGGACTCCACCACATCTCGCTCAAAGTGGACGACTACAAAACCAGCAAGGAAGAGTTCGAGAAAAAGGGCTTCGAGATAAAAGGCGAGATGGGGGGAGTCATGGCATTCATCCACCCCAAGACATGCAAAGGAGTACTCGTCGAGTTCACCGAGATCGAATGATATCTTCAACATTAACACGAAAACCACAACCGGCAAGGTGTTCTACCTTGCCGGTTGTGTCGTTTGGCTTGCTTAGCGGGCAACCCCGACCTTCTGAAAGAAGCGGGCGTCGCCCCCGCCAGGGGGAAGACAATCCGAATCGCAAGTACGTTGCCGACAACGGCAGGGGCTGAAGTAAGCGTTATAAAAAATGGTGGAAACGGTAAGTGGCAGTGTGGTGTTCAAACGGTTTCAGCGTGTCAATATGGTGACCGCCATTGCTGCAGCTTCTATTCCTATAGCTCCTCCGCCGTTCTGGGCAAGCCCCACCTTTGCGTTCTCCACCTGGCGGAGGCCTGCTTTCCCCTGGAGCTGGCGGATAAGCTCCGCCACTTGGGCCACCCCGGTCGCAGCCACCGGATGTCCCCTGGACTCCAGCCCGCCGGAAGTGTTCACCGGCAGCTTTCCTCCCAGGCGGGTATGGCCGGCCTCTGCAAAAGGACCGCCCTCCCCTCGAGGACAGAATCCCAGCTCCTCAGTGGCCATGAGCTCGCCAAAGGCGGTGGCGTCGTGCAGCTCGGCCACGTCAATGTCTTCCGGTCCCACGCCGGACTCCTCATAGGCGCGCACCCCCACGCGGGAGACTATGTCCGGCTCTTCCATCTGGCGGTCAACCCCCGAGCCGATGGCAACGGAGGACAATGTCACGGCATGGTTGCTTCCCCGCGCCCGGGCGTAATCAGCGGAGCAGACAATTGCCGCGGCTCCTCCGTCGCCGATGGGCGAGCACATCAGCCTGGTCAAGGGATGGGCCACCAAAGGCGAGTTCAAAACCTCTTCCATCGTGTATGTCTGGTGATAGCGGGCATAGGGATTCAAGGACCCGTGGAAATGGTTTTTTACGGAAAGTGCGGCAAGCTGCTCCACCGTGGTTCCATACTTGGCCATGTGGTTCCTGGCGCCCATGGCGTAGAAGTCCATGAACACGCTTCGGTCGGGGGACCTCTCCTGTCCCGGCCGGGTGGAGGATATTTTGTGATCTTCCTTCTTGAGCTGAAGCCAGGACTGTATCTGCTCCAGGTCCATGCTGGCGGCAATGGCCTGGAAGCTCCGCGAGCGGTCCTGGTGATAGAGCTTCTCCACCCCGAGGACGAGCACGGCGTCGAACTGTCCGGAGGCCACCGCCATCCACGCAAGGTAGAGCGCGGAGCTGGAAGAGGCGCAGGCGTTCTCCACGTTAATGACGGGAATGTCGCCTATTCCCAGGGGCCTTAACATAACCTGGCCGCGGATGCATTCCTGTCCGGTGATCAGGCCGGCCATCGAGTTAGCCACAAAGGCCGCCTGTAGATCCATGGGAGAGACCCCCGCGTCCTCGAAAGCGTTGTGGCAGGATTCGCGCGCCAGGTCTTTTATGGACTTATAGAGAAACTTCCCGAATGTGGTCATGCCCACGCCGATTATCTTTACTTCCTGCATACTAAAACCCGCAAAAGTTATTTTGCCGCTGTGCTGCTACTTACTGATAAGGATCTTTATCCTGGTCCCTTCGGGTATCCCGGCCAGGGCGGACTCTTCCTGCAACTTAAGCGTCTCCTGGCCGCCGCTCATCTGGCGGGCTTTCTTGGCCAACTCCCTTTTCTTTTCGGTGCGCTCCTTGGACTCGTAATAGGTTATGATATCGCATTTTCCGTCATTGTTTAAGTCCGCCAGGTCGAAATCAAGGGACGACTCCAGTTCGAGGTCCATGTCCGGCCGGCGGGAGAACTTGACCTCTTTGTTGCCCCAGTAGAACTTGAGCTTGTCGCGGCCGCTGTCGGCAACCAGGTCGTTGTAACCGTCGCCGTTTATGTCGTGCCCGAAGCTGATCAAGGGATGAAACTTCCCTTCCAGGAGGGTCTTGAAGTTGAATATCATGCCCAGAAGATCGATCTTGTAATTGATCTGGATTCGCCGGTCAACCTTGGCGAACTTTTTGCCGGAGACCTGGCTGAACCTTCCCGAGGAGTTGACAAGGAAGATGCGGAACTGGACTTTGATCGCGTTTTCGGTCATTACCTTGAGGGCCTGTGCGGGCGCAAAATGGAAAAAGGGAATGACCACGTCCTTTCTGCCGTCCTTGTTCAAATCGTGGATGCCGAAGTCGATGGTTGCGCTCTCCGAGCGGATGATCTGGTCGGGTCCTTCAGGATAGGAAAGTCCCCCGCGGGCAAAGTAGATGTACCGGTCAATCATGGTCCGTTCTTCAGATGTTCCCCACTTGAGCATGATGATGTCGGAGAGGCCGTCACCGGAGAGGTCCGCAAAGGTCATGGCTTCTCCCGCGAACCCGGTCTTCTTCTCTTCGGGGGACAGGATAGACCGCTCCACGGTTGCTGCCGGCTCTTTGTCGAAACCGCCTCCCTTTTTCTGGAGAAAAACCTGGAGGTTGTTACTGACCAGGGTGACCACGTCTTTTCTGCCGTCTCCGTTCCAGTCTTCGATGAAGATGTCCGGCATGGTATAGCGTGCGCTGATGCGCTTTTCATATGTCTTGAACTTGAGAAACTGGTTCACGTCGTCAGTGACCATGACGTCGCCCAGGCTCCCCAGCCGATATGTTACCAGGGCGGGACGGTTGATCCTCTGGAACAGCTCGAGGTTCCCCTCCTTGTACTTATAGATCAAGGGGCCGTCCTGGTGGGGAACTATCAGCTCGTCAACTCCGTCCCCTTCGAGGTCCCACAAGGACCGCAGCAGGCGGGGCTTCTTTTCCCGCGTGCCGAAAAGGAGGTGTTTCCTGTCCGAGAGCTTGCCTGCCTTTTGGAAAGCGCCGTTTTTAAAAGAGGAGAGCATGATTCCTTGATCGGTCATGATAACAAGCTCTGCGCCCGGCTTTCCGTCAAGATCGCCCACGTCAAACACCCTTGCCGTATCCGGAAACCCGATGTCTTTCGAGTCTCCGGTGAAGCCCGTCACTCCGTCCTGCACAAAGCTCCGGAGCCAGTAGCTGCCGCGCTTGTCCGAGCGGGAGTAGACCATGCAAAGGTCCTTGTAGCCGTCTCCGTCCAGGTCATACACCTTATGGTCATGGCGGCTGCCCTTGAACTTCATCTTGTAAAAGTCGAACATCTCCGACTCGCCTTCCTTTGCGGCGTGAAGCGGCGACTGAGTAAAACAAACCGCCATAAGCAGCGCAAGGAAAGTTGGAGTCAGGTTTTTCAGCTTAGTCTTTATTTTCATATCGTGAAGTCCCTTAACTTCACTCCCAGGAGGGAGGTTATGAAAAAGACGAGGAAATAGGCTCCGCAGATTACCGTCATGGAGATCATCTCCCATTTCCACCAGGTATAGATTCTCATGCAGGTGGCAAGGTCGTCAAGGAGCATGAGGGGCTTTGATCGGAGGGCGGTAAAGAAGAATGTTTTTATTGGCAAAGAGTAAGTGTTGTCATGGTAGATCAAGGACATCTCGGTCTGGAGGGGGACTACCGCCATTATCTCGAAGAACATGAAAATAATAAAGCCGATGATGATTGCCCCTCCCATTGTCGAGGAGTAGCTGGAAACCATGAGCGCCATGGAAGCCATTGCCAGAAAGGGAATCATAATGAACAGGGTCCCCATCCCCATTTGCCGGAACATGTGGGCCATGGAGAAACATTCGTTCTCAGTGTCGTCAACCAGGGGGCCCAGCCCGTGATAGAGCCATCCCATGAAAAGGGACACGGCCCAGAAGATGAAAAGGGCTGCAACGATCATGAGCATTGCGGTGATGTACTTGGAGATTATCAGCTCTATCCTGGTCACCGGCCGGGTGAGAAGGTTCTTAACCGTCGAGTTGGAAACCTCCATGGCAAAGAGGATACAGACCATGACGTAAATAAAAGGCGCGCTGTACTGAACGCACTCGGTGACCCACTTGATGGCGAAGTCATAGCCGGAGTTGGATTTGACAAACCCGAATTTTTGCTCGAAGTAGTGAAAGAGCATGGCTCCCGCTATTGCGATGACAAACATGGCCACGTAGCCGAAGATAATCACCCAGTAATGGGTAAGCTTGACCAGGTCGGCATACACCAGCCGGAGCACGGTCACCATAAAATCCGTGATCGGAACGATGATGGAATCAAGGATGAAATCTACAAAGCGGTCAGTTCGCCTAGTGGACATCTTTGGAATCTCCGGTGAGCTCGACAAAGTACTCCTCCAGGCTCCGCCGCCGGCTGGTAAGGGAAGAGACATGGAACCCCGCGTCCATAAGCGCCTTGTTAACGGTGTACATCTGCAGCCCGCCCCTGGAAAACTCGATCGCGCCCTGCCGCACAAGCTCCGGCCCGGCCGTGAAGTGCTTTTGCAGGAAATCCGCACAGCTTCTGCCTTCCTCCGGCAAAACACTGACAACCGCCACGTCCGAGCCTGTGCCTATAAGTTCTTCCATCCATCCTTCCTTGATTATCTCTCCCTTGAAGATGATGGAGATGCGGTCACAGATAAGCTCCATTTCTCCCAGAAGATGGCTGGACAGGAACACGGTGGTCTTGTCATTGTCGCGGATGTCTCGAATGAGGTTTCTTACCTCGCGCATGCCTTGCGGGTCCAGACCGTTGGTGGGCTCGTCGAGGATAAGCACCCGAGGTTTATGAAGCAGTGCCATGGCTATACCCAGGCGCTGTCTCATGCCCTGCGAGTAGCCCTTAACTCGATGGTCGCCTCTCTTTATAAGGCCGACCATGTCAAGGACCTCGTCAATCCTTTTCTCGCTCACCCCTCCGGAAAGCCTTCCCAGAAGCCGAAGGTTGCGCCTGCCGTTCATGTAGGGGTAGAACGCCGGTCCTTCAACCATGGAGCCAACATTGGAGATGGCCCTCTTGAAGTCCCGGTTGATGTCATGGCCGAACACCCTCGATGACCCGGAGGACGGCTTGATAAGCCCCAGCATCATCCGGATCGAGGTCGTCTTTCCCGCGCCGTTGGGACCCAGAAACCCGTAGATGTCACCACGGTTGACGGTCAAGGACAGGTCCTTTACCGCCTGGATGTAGCCGAACCTCTTGGTGAGACCGAAAGACTCTAATACAGCATCTTGCGACATGTTATAACCACGATTAGATTAGCCGACAACTCCGCCCCGCCGGCTGTAAAGTTTAAGGTAGCCGGGAAACAATACTCTTACAACCCGAAAGAATGCGTTCTAAATGGCCGGAAGGTAATCCGACTGATCAATATCAGTTGACATCGCCCGCGGTTTCTTGCTCTTTTTCGGTGGCGTCTTCCTTTACTCCTTGTTTGGGCGGCTCTCCCACCCACCTTTCCTCAGACGGTTCCCATTTCATCATCTCCGGATCATTGTGGACCTTAAGAGCGTACTCTATCAGGGCCAGCGCGCCGGGAAGGTTGTTCGCCGCCTCCTGCTCCAGCTCGTAAACGTTATACGCCCAGAAAACCGGGGAGAACGTGCCGTTATGTGTTCCCCAGGCCCTCTTGTTCGCGTCGTTTCCGACCTCCACTGTAAAGGCCAGGATGCCGTAACGGTGATAGAGGTAATCATCGAGTGCGCCCAGCGTAGGATACAGCTCGATTGCCGGATGTACGTCGTACTCGTCGAACTGCTCCGCCTGGTAAGCCAGCGCCATTTTTTTCATCAGCTCCGTGTCGGCCATGGGGTCGGGATACGTTCCCGGCGAGTAGAGGATCATCCCGCCGGTGGTGTGATAGTTCAGGGAGAGCAGAAAATCGTTTTGGTCCACGAACTCGATAAAGGCTCTGCTTTCCGGCTCGGACAGCGGCTCAGGTCCGCGGTAAGTGGTGAACCATTGCCAGGGGGCCCCCGCAGTGTACTTGAGCCGGTCAGGGGCATCCTCCGGATAGGGAAAATTGCGGTTCAAATCCACGTCGCGCTTGTTCTTGCGGAGGAAGGTGGTGATGCCGAACTCGGATTGCATGTTCGCCGCCTTGGCCATCTGGTCCGGGTTCATGACGGGTACGAAGTAGATGTCAGCGGAGTCGGCGATCCGGGTGGCTTTGCAGTCGCAACCGTAGTTTTCGGCAAAGTATCGCAGAAGATACATCACCATTTGTCCGGCTGCCATCTCCTGGGCGTGGATGTTGGCGGAAAGCAGCATCTGCGGCTTGTCATTGCCTTCACCGGTGTTCATCCTGATCCAGCGAAGATCGCGCCCTTCCACGCTCTTGCCATACGTGCCGCCGGTAAAAAGCTCGGCATGATCGGAAAGCAGCTTGTCAAGCTCTTTATTGATCTCCTCCAGTGTCTGGTAGGGACGGAGCCTCCGGTGCGGGTCAGCCCGCCGCTCCTCCCGCTCTTTTCTCTTTTCCTCTTTCCTCCTCTCCTTTACCTTCTCCAGGTACTCCTTGATCTCCGGATCGTACTTCCAGGCGCCCCGCGCAGAAGAGGCGCTCATACAAAAAACAAACAGGCATGCTAACAGGATAATAAATGATCGTCTCATCAGAAATCCTCCCCTTTTAAGACTGTTATTGATAAGGACTTGACCGGTGATTTAAGACAACGGATTTATAAATATCACCACAGGCAAGTCTTTGCAAACCCGCGCAACATAAGTTCAGTGCACGGTTCCCCCCTTTGGTTCGAGACCTTTTTATAAGACGTGTCCCCCGCTTTTTTCAATCTTATTTATACACCGGTTTGATTTTAACCGCATATTAGGAATAAAATTGACGGCTATGAAACTGATAAGCTTTGAAAAGAAGTTGGGGCTTCCCGGCGCCATATGCGTGACAGTGGGAGCGGTCATTGGAGTGGGAATTTTCGTGATCGTGGGTTCCATGGGAGCCAAGACCGGTGCATATCTTCCCTTTACTTTCTTTTTGGCTTCGCTTCCCGCGGTGTTCGGGACCCTGGTAGCCATCTCCCTGGGCGCGACAATACCCGCGGACGGCGGCGGGTTCTTTTACACCAAGAGCCTGTTGGGCAGGAAGGCCGGCTGGGTTGCAAGCTGGCTGGTGGTTATCGGCGCACTTGGTTCTACCGCGACCGTGTCAATCGGGGTTGCCGACTATGTTCTCGACTCGTACTTTCCCAACTCCGAAAACTATTACCGGCCGTTGGTAGGTTTATGCATTATAGTCTTTACCTGGGGAATCAACAACCTGGGTATCATGGCCTCGGAGAAGTTCCAGATCGGCATGGTGCTCCAGTTCGGAAGCGCCCTTTTCATCGTGATCATTGCTGCACTTCTGGGCGGCGGACATCCCGATTTCTCCCAAGGCTTGCCGCCGGAGCAGGGCGTGGGAGGATTCGTGGAAGCAAGCATCATTGCCGCCCTGTCCTACACCGGCTTCAACATCATCGGCGAGCTGGGTGACGAGGTTGACAACCCCCGACGAAACATCCCTCTTACCATCATCATCGGCCTGTTCATCATCATCCTGCTGTACGTCGGCGTAGGATGGGTGGTATGCGGCAGCATGACCGTAAACGAGATGAACATCTCCGGCGTGGCACTCGTAGATACGGCCATGCAGTATCTTCCCGCCTGGTTCAAGCACTACCTTAACCTGGCAGCACTGGGAGGAGCGATAACCTCAATCAACGCTGTGTTCCTGGCTGTTCCGCGCGAGTTCTCCGCACAGGCTGAAGCAAAGCTCCTGCCCCAGTGGATCATGAAGTTTAACCCCAAAAGACAGACCTTCCCCGTGGGAATGGCCATCGTGGCCATCGTGGGAGCCCTCCTCGTCCTCCTTAACTTCGATGTTGACATCTACGGGCTGCTCTGCGTGGCCGGCCTTATAGGGGCCAACTTCCTGTTCTCAATCGCCGTATACCGTATCTTCGACCTCTTTCCAGATAAAGTGGCCACCGCGCCCATCAAGCTGAAAAAATGGTGGCTGAAACCTTCCGCAATCATATCAGCAGTGCTGTCCCTCATCTTTGCTGTCCTTGCAGTTGTATTCCTCTACGAGGAAGTGGGCAATGCCCTCGTCAAAAAAAGGGCCTACGACGTGATATCATACTGGTACGCAGACTTCCGGCCCTCAACCGCGCAAAAAGCCAAGCTCGACCTCTGGTTCGGGGACAAGATGATAAAAGAGGACGAGGCCTCCCGTTTTCGCGAAGACCTGAAACGCGCGGTGCAAGGCGAGTACGATTACTGGAAAAGCGATCCCGAAGCATCACTTGCACTGATCATCATCCTCGAGCAGATGCCCGGCAAAATTCCGGACTACAAGAGAAGAGAGGACTTCGATTATGATAAAAACGCGGAAGAACTCGCCGTATACGGCATAAAACGGGAGTATCATCAAGAACTGCCTCTCTACGGCAGGCTCTTTTACTACATGCCGCTCGCCGACTCCGCGAACCCGGAGCACAGGCAGAAATGGAAGGAGCTTTATGCCGAGCTTCTCGAAGACTCGCCGGACGATGTAAAGAACCTGCTTATCAAGCACTACCGGCCCGCTCCCTGAGCGGAAAGGCGAAACATTAATCACCCATCCATGAGCATTGCGCAGGAGATCATAGCTTTCTGGTTCGGCGATCTCGGCCCTTCCGAGCCGCAAAAAGCCCGCTTCGACATGTGGTTCGGAAAGGACCCCGCTACTGATCGGGAAATCCGGGACAGGTTCGAAAAACATATCCAGGCGGCAGCGCGAGGCGATTACGACGATTGGCAGGAATCAGCCGAACCCTGCCTCGCTTTTATCGTCCTCCTCGACCAGTTTCCGCGAAACGTCTACCGTAACTCGCCGGAGGCCTTTGCCTATGACGACAAAGCCAGGCAGATATCTTTATACGGGCTGGAGAAAGAACATGATACTAAGCTGCCCCTTTACGGGCGTTTGTTCTTCTACATGCCGTTTCAGCACTCGGAACAAATCGAGCACCAGCGCAAGTCGCTTAAGCTGTATGAGGCCCTTCTCGATGACGCGCCTTCCGAGCTTAGACAGACCTTCGAGACGGTCATGGACTACGCCCGCAGGCATCACCAGATCATCGCCCGGTTGGGAAGATTCCCCCACCGAAGTGAATTGCTGGGCAGAAAGTCAACGCCCGACGAGATCGAGTTCCTGAAGGAGCCCGGCTCTTCTTTCTAAAGCTTTTTCATAATAAAGCTGTTGCATACCGTACGGATGGATCCGACCGCCATCAAATTCCCAGGAGCTTTTCCACGTGCTTTTTGCTTGCGATCGCGGGTGCGGGGTCGGTCCCGATCTTCACCACCTCCAGGGTAATGATTCCCTCGAAGTTACGGAAGTAGTCGAGGTAGGGTGTATAGTCGAAGTTGCCTTCGCCTATCACCAGGTGGTCGTCTCTCTTGCCAAGGTTGTCGGTAAAATGGATGTGGCGGGTATAAGGACGCATATGGGATATGGCGTACTCCAGCTCGTCGTTGAGGCGGGCGTGGCCGATGTCCAGACAGAAGCTCAGGCAAGAAACGCGCTCGCGGATTTCGAGAAGATCGTCCACGCACCTGTCCATGTGCTCCGGCTCGAAGCCGATGTTCTCGAGACATAGTTGCACTCCCCGCTTTTGAGCGTGTTCGCATATCTCGGCAAGCGCCTCTATATTCAGGTCCCACTGCATCCGGAAAGCCTGGGGGGCCTTGTTACGGAGCCTCTCCGAGTAGACGTACTCCCCGTTGTGGACTATGACCGCACTTCCGGCGAGGTCTGCGCACAGGTCCGCGGCCGCCTTTTGCTGCCGGATAGACTCGCGCCTGATGCCGGGGTTCAGCGCGGCGATGTTAAGGCTGGTAAACGGAGCATGAACGGCAAGGTCTATACCGGAGGTCTCGACTTCTTCGCGCGCAGACTCTCTTTCTTTATCGCTTACCTCGTCACACACGCACTGCGGAAACTCGCAGAAAACCTCGAAAGCCTGGAAACCGTGCTTGATGGCCTCCTTTAACGCGCTTCTCCAGTACATGAGCATCAACGTCGAGCCTGCCATGCCGATCTTAGGCATCAAAACTCCTCCATATTGAACTGTCGTCTTGAATAGATGTATATGTCGAACGATTTTAATCGCGACTTAAGTAGTCCTTTACCAGGCTCGCAGCCTCCATTGCCGAGCTTGCGGCTATGCTTGAAAGAACGCCGGAAGATGCAACACCATCGCCTGCCAGGAACATGTTGTTTAACTGCCGGAATCGGGGAGTGAACTTCTTGTCCGCGGTAAGCTCGGGCAGGGGCGCGGCTTCAGCCACCGAGGGAATGACACGGAGTCGCTCCCACCTTGCCTGGCCGGAAATCTCCGGAAACTGGCCGTGCACTATCCGTTTAAGCTGCCGGATGTGGGAGCGGGTGGACTTGACCTCGTTAAGGTCCGCGGAAGGAACCAGTATAAGCCAGCTTGATATCTGGCATCCTTCGGGCGCCAGAGACGCGTCCAGGTTGCTGGGAAACCTCCCGATTACGCCTTCTTTAGGAGAGATCAACACGCCCTGGATATCACTCACCGAGCTGTTCAAACCGTACTCGAGCGATATGCCGCAGACGGGACGGATACGCTTGCTCTTTCTGAGCAGGCCCGCGGAAGGCTTTTCGCCGGTGTAAAGGTAAGGAAGGTTGGACACGCTTCCGGTGTAGACCACTGCCGCGGGCGCGTACTCCTGCGCAGAGGTTATCACCCTGGTGACCTGCTTGTCCGCGACCTCGATGGCCTGGAGCCGGGAGCCGAGCATGATGCCGGCATTGTTTTCCGTAAGCCTTTGGGACAGCGCTTCGACCATCCTGCCGGGACCGCCTTGTATTGCGGACACGTGAAAGCCGGGATGGCCCGCCTTACGGCTGTGAGAGATGGCCAGGCTCGCAGAGACCCGGGCGGGGTCGCGTCCCATCAGGGTCAGACAGAATGCTCCGGCGTAGTCCTTTATCAACTCGTCATCCGCCATGCCGGAGTGTTCCAGCAGGTCGGCAACGCTCTTTTTATTCCACTGCTCCGGGTCCGCTTCCATGAGCAGATCAAACCACGACCGGATGCGGGAAGCCTCTTCGTCGCTGAAGCCGGGCACACGGTCGGGGTCTGCAGTGGCTCCCGGAGGTATGGGCATACGGCCCTTGCCTTTTAAGATATAGCTCGGGCTATCGCAAAAGATAAAACCAAGATCAAGGGAAAGCTCTTTGTTCAGGTCGGAAAGCGGACCGCTGTCCGAGTAATGGAAACAATGAAGACCGGCGTCAACCCGGAACCCTTCCACCGGCAGGCTCCGCATGCGGCCGCCCGGGTCGTGCTCCTGCTCCACCAGGGTCACCGACACACCGCAACGGCTGAGCAGGGCCGCAGCACAAAGACCGGCCAGGCCGCCTCCAACCACTATCACGTCTGGCTCAGACAACCAAGTATCCTCCTTTTTACAGCTTAACTGAGATAGTTTAGCCCGGATACCGGCGCGCGCAAAACCCGCCTCGGGGCCTTACGTTTAAGCACCCCGAAATTTATTATATAATCTCAAAGGACAAATCCGGTTATGGCAAGGAGTTAACAAGTTAATGGAAGACGCTGTCAGTAAGCTTTTAGAACGTGGCTTCATGTTGCAGATGACCGACCCCGGTTTGCGCGAGCTGATGTCCCGGGAGATGGTCACTTACTACGTGGGTTTCGATCCTACTGCATCTAGTCTGCACATCGGGAGCTTGAAACAGATGATGATGATGGCCCGGCTCCAGCGCCACGGCCATCGGCCCATAGCTGTTGCCGGCGGCGGCACCGGCATGATCGGGGACCCCTCCGGCAAGACCAAGGAGCGGCTGCTCCTCTCCAAGGAAGACCTGGCCAGAAACCTGGAAGGGATCAGCAATCAACTCGCCAGGTTCCTGGATTTCGACTGCGGCGAGAACTCGGCTTTCATGGTGAACAACGCTGACTGGCTCACGCAGTTTTCTTTTATAGACTTCCTTCGCGACGTGGGCAAGTACTTCCGGGTGGGAGAGATGCTGGGCAAGGAGTCGGTCCGCGCCCGGCTTCAGAGCGAGGAAGGGATGAGCTTTACCGAGTTCTGTTACCAGCTCTTGCAGGCCTACGACTTTCTGCACCTTTTTGATAACTACAACTGCGTTCTCCAGATGGGCGGCTCCGACCAGTGGGGAAACATCACCGCGGGCATAGACCTGATCCGCAAGTTAAGGCAAAAGCCAGCTTACGGTATCATCACCCCCCTGGTGACCACTGCTTCGGGGGTCAAGTTCGGCAAGACCGAGGCCGGGACCATCTGGCTGGACGCGGATTGGACCTCGCCCTACGAGTTCTACCAGTACTGGGTAAGGGCCGACGACCGGGACGTTCTGAACTGGCTGAAGATCTTTACCTTTGTTCCCCTCTCCGAAATCGAAGAGTTCGAGAAGTCGCTTTCCGAAGAGCCGGAAAAGCGGGAGCCGCACCGGAGGCTGGCATACGAGGTGACCGCCCTGGTCCACGGCAAAGAGGAAGCGGACAACGCGGTCCGGGCGAGCCGGGCACTGTTCGGCGGAGGCGAGATAAAACACATGAAGGACCGGGACCTGGGGTCAATCTTCGCAGACGTGCCCAGCCGGGAGATAGAGAAGTCCCGCCTTGAACAGGGCATAACTCTTCCCGACCTCATGGCGGAGACCGGGCTTTCCAAGTCCAAGAGCGAGGCCCGCCGAATGATTCAGCAAGGCGGCGGATACGTCAACAACGTGCGGGCGGAGTCTCCCGACCGCAAGGTCAGCCTTGACGACCTGGCCTCCGAGTCCATGATCGTTCTGAGGTCGGGCAAGAAAAAATACCTGCTTATAAAAGCGGTTTAGGCGGATGTTGCCATAAGGTGGGAGGAATATTTCGATCGCGACTTTCGTCGCTCGCACTGATACGCAACGGATTTGCAAAAAGGAGGTAAGGAAGATGTACAAGGACAAGATATTCCGGGAGTACGACATCCGGGGCGTGGTAGGCGCGGACTACGACGAGGACTTCGCCCGCAAGCTGGGCCGGGCATTCGCCAGGATGCTCAAGGACAACGGCGGCAGCAGGGCGTCCTTGGGAAGGGACTGCCGCTTAAGCTCGCCCGATCTTTCCAGGGCAGTGATGCAGGGAATGACCGAGTCCGGCATCGAGGTGTGGGACATTGGCGTGGTCACTACTCCCATGGTCTACTTCAGCCTTTTCAACCTCGATGTGGACGGCGGCATCCAGGTGTCGGGCTCTCACAACCCTCCTGACCAGAACGGGTTCAAGATCAGCATCGGCAAGGAGACCATCTACGGCAGCGATATCCAGAAGCTGCGGGATATCATCGAGAAGGAGGACTTCCCGCAAGGCGACGCAGGGGTGAAGGACAAGCCGGTGCGCGATATGTACATTGACTGGGTGTCGAACAACATCAAGCTGCAAAAACCTCTCAAGGTGGTGATCGACGGCGGCAACGGCACTGCCGGCCCGGTGGCCGCTCCCATTCTCAAAAACCTGGGCTGCGAGGTGTACGAGCTTTATACGGAAATGGACGGCAGGTTTCCCAACCATCATCCCGACCCCACAGTGGAGGAGAACCTCCAGGAGCTCATTGCCGTGGTAAAGAGGAACGGAGCTGAGGTGGGCATCGGGTATGACGGTGACGCCGACCGTATCGGGGTGGTGGACGACGAGGGTCGGATCGTATGGGGAGACATGCTTCTCATGCTGCTTTCGCGTGCTGTTTTGGAAGAGGTCCCGGGCGCGACCATCGTGGGCGAGGTCAAGTGTTCCCACCTGCTTTTCGATGACATCGAGAAGCACGGCGGCCGTGCCATCATGTGGAAGGCGGGCCATTCCCTGATCAAGGCCAAGCTCAAGGAAGAGGACGGCGCTTTGGGAGGCGAGATGTCAGGCCACATCTTTTACAAGCACCGCTTCTTCGGGTTCGACGACGCGGTGTACGCGGGCTGCCGGCTGCTCGAGCTCCTGGACCGGTCGGGAGGCAAGCTCTCCGACATGATGAAGGACATCCCCAAGACTTACAACACGCCCGAGCTGCGGATCGAAAGCAGTGACGAGCACAAGTTCGAGATCGTCAGGGAGGCTGCGGAGCACTTCAAGTCGCAAGGCTACAACATCATTGACGTGGACGGAGTGCGGCTGGTTTTTCCCGACGGCTGGGGGCTGGTGCGGGCGTCCAATACCCAGCCCATGCTGGTGATGCGCTTCGAGGCGGAAAGCGAACAGAGATTGAACGAGATCCGCAGCCTGGTGGAGAGCAAGATAAACGAGCTTAACAAGTAAACACAACTGCCGGCGAACATTGATTGCACGGGTGGGACGACTTCCAAACCTGTGGGGCCGCATCCGGAGCGTTTTCCGTAAGGCTTTACCCCGGCGAGCCGGTCCGCCTGAACCGTGGGCGCAGAGCTCGGCCCGCTGGAGAGCGTATGATCCTCTGCAAGCGTCAATAAGAGGCATGCAGCAAAAAAATCCCTGTGCGAGCGACGTAAGTCGCGACTTACGTCGCTCGCACGCTATGCGTCAGTGTGAGCTTGACAAGAAACTATGGCGTTCCTCCCGTAGAGTTGATGTTGAATCCCTCGACGCTGGAGGCTGGAGGAGACGGCCTTGTATAGTTGTCCATGAAGTTGTACATCACGCGATATGTTCCCCCCATCATGTCCATAATATATAGGTCCAGGGCATTGTTATTCCAGAGTTCGTTACGCATTATGTGGAAAATTGTGGGGAGGATTATGCTGCTGCTTACGTCCAGCCCGTAATCGTAATTCACGACTTTGTTCTCGATGATTTCAATGTTGTCCGTTTCAGAAACCCTGATGCCGAACCCGGTGCTGTCGCCGTCCAGAATGACGTTGCCTTTTATTATCTTTTCTGCCATGTAGGGAGGACTTTCCGGCAGGTTGTTGAAGTCAACGTTGATGCCGTTATGACAGCTTGTTATGTGGTTGTCCATCATGATCTGCTTGGGCATATCCATGCCGTACACCATTCCCACCAGGTGTTTGTAGCTGATTCCCCAGGAGTTGGGAGTGTAGGTCTCGATAAAACCCATGTTGGTTATCTTGTTGTCCACCACACGATAGTCTGCTTCGTCCTCCAGGTAGATGCCGTAGGAGTAGGGTGAATTTGTAAAATCGAGGATATTGTTCCCTTCCACGATCGAGTCCACGTTCTCTTGAAGGCCGATGCCGATGGCGGTGTTGCCGCCCATGGGATTCAACTTCACTATGTCGTTATGTCGGATAAGCAATGTCCTGCTGAACTGCGCGGCAATGCCGTAGGCCGTGTTGCTTTGGATGCCGTGGATGACGTTGTTTTCGACCCAGACCGTGCTCGAATCCATGAGCATGACGGCGGCGGCATCGTTCATTCCTTCGATCTCGCTGAACATATTGTTGCGGACCCGCATAACATGAGCCTGGCTTGCGGCTATGCCGCGCGCGTCTTCCACGTTAAGCTCGTTGAACTCGTTGTCATCGATCCAGATCAATTCGCCGCCCTCGATGTTGACGCCGATCGAGTTCATAAGCATTTCATTATCCCCGAACAGGTTGTGGCGGATGTAGATGACCGATGCCACGGAACCGCCGCTCATTACGTTCACTCCGTATCTGCAACCCCGGAAATAGTTGTCGGTTATCTCGATGTCTTCGCTGTTTGGCCCGATGCGCACGCACTCCGTAGGGCTGTTCTGCATTATGAATCCCTTGATCCTCACTGACTCGTTGCCGGGTATGTCGAAGCCGGTCATGCCGTTGCAATCAAGAAAACAGGACCGGGGAACCATGCACTCCACCGTGGTCCTGTCCGGAACCATGAGCATTGACTCCGTATAGTAGCCGGGCGCGACCCATACCTTGTAGTCGGTGACCGTGTCGGCCATCATGAGCCCGCCTGCTATGGTGGTGGTGTCTCCTCCCTGGGGGTCCACTAAGATGACGTTGGGGGGAGAGCCGCCCAGTTCATCCGGAGACATGCCCATGAGCTTTTCCGCGTTCATGGCGTAAAACACGCTGGTGACCTTCTGGAGAGGGTCGAGCTGTTCTACAGAACTTCCCGTGCCGAACCATACCCTGAGGTAGAGCTCATCATAGTTAAAGAGGTCTTGGGGAAATGCGGACATTACGGCAGTGTTTCCAAGGGCGACCTCGTAGAGTCCGTGGTCAACATTGAGATTGACTGATGCAGCGGGTTCCCCGCAGTTTACGCCGGTCATGTCGTTTGACCAGTAGGTAGTGTTTCCGTACTTGTCGCAGAGCGCGAACTTGAAGTTGCCGTTTCCGGAGTAGGCCGCGCCGTTTTTCATGATGCGGCCCTGGTAGTTGACCTCGCTTGGCACCTGGGCCAGTGCCGCCATTGAAACCAGGCAACCCACCACTCCCAGCAGAACCAGGGAACGAATGTAATTCATAATTTTTCTCCTCGCTTTTGGTTATGGTTCCGAAGAACGGTTGATATGATCACGGGCAACACCAAAGCTGTGTTATCTCCAGGAAGTTAAACTCCGCTGAGTTACAATGTCCCTTAAAACCCGTGGACATAGTCCGCACTTTTTCCCTGACCGGTCTGTTGTTATTCCAACAGGTCCAACCAGCCGACTTTAACTTCCAGGAATGTAGAAGAATCTCTGAAGCCCTGTGTTCGGCAGGTACGCTCATAGCTTGAAAAATAACCCGAACGCACCCTGGAAGGTTAAGTAAATCTTACTCCCGCCTGTAATCGTTGTCAAGTGGAAAGTCTATCAGTGCGCTTTCTAGTGTCTTGTCAAGATTAAAATGACGCATACCGTGCGAGCGACTTTAGTCGAGATATCAATAGCTTTATGGCAAGTCACGTAACTTCTCAATAACTCCGGGCGCGGTCTGTTTATAAGCCTAGCCAAGGTTTA
>CAYQTK010000054.1:0-21581 GCA_964420375.1 uncultured bacterium | reverse complement strand
CGAAAAAGGGGATATAATAAAAACTGCGAAAATCGCGGTATCAGCCGCTCGCACGACTTTCTTTTATTACATAAAAAACGTTTGACAAAGCACTGGCCCCGGGCCATAGAACGTCGCTCTTTCAGAGCTCTAAGAGGATTGTTTCGACAGTTTTACGAGGGCATCATCATTGCGTGATCAGAAAAACAACATGAACATGCGCCCGGTTTTATCCTCCCGGGAGCGCCGTGCTAGAATAGGCCCGGCTTTGAAAGGATGTTTTCACGATATAGACGCCCACGCTGGAAGGAGCATCTCATGTCGACCACGCTTATAAGCGGCGGCACAATTGTCGACGGTACAGGAGGCCCGGGCTACACGGGTCACGTGCTGGTCGAAGGGGACAGGATCAAGGGGGTACTCAAACAGGGGGAGGACCTTCCGCAAGCGGACACCATAATCGACATCAGCGGCATGGCCATCTCGCCCGGTTTTATAGACATGCACTCCCACAGCGACTGGTTGCTTCCTCTGCCGGACCATCCCGAGCCGGCGCGTCAACTCATCGAGCAGGGTGTGACCACCATAGTGGGCGGCAACTGCGGCATCTCGCCGGCCCCGGTTTCAGAAGAGAGCTTCGAGACGGTGCGGAAAGGCCTGGCTTCCATTGCCATTGACCGGCCCTTCCAGCGGACCTGGTCGTCAATGTCCGAGTTCTTGAACGAGGTTGAAAAGCGGAAACCCGCCTTGAACATGGCGGAGCTCACGGGTCATGCCACGGTTCGCTATCTGGGCGCAAGCACCAGGCGCGGGCCCATGCCCGCTTCCGAGCTTGAAAACTGCGCCCGCCTGGTGCGGGAGTCGCTTGCCGAAGGAGCTTGCGGGCTGAGCTTTGGACTGGGTTATGATCCGGGCATGTACTCGCCCCGCTCCGAGCTCACCGCGCTCGCCGGCGAAGCCGCCCGGGCGGACAAACCGGTGACGGTACACTTGAAGGCGCTGAGCGTGATATCTCCCTGTTACCCTGCCTTTACTTTACAGGCCCATAACGTAAAGGCTCTTGCCGAGATGATCGAGGTTGCGAAGCAAAGTGGAGCGCGTCTCCAGGTGTCCCATTTTATCTTCGTGGGCCGCCGCAGCTTCAAGACGTATCCGCGCTGTATCGAGATGGTGGAACAGGCCCGGAAAGAAGGCGTTGACGTTATGTTCGACGCTTTTCCCTATACCTGCGGAAATACCACCATCAACGTGGCTTTTCCTTACTGGTTCATCTCCCGCATTCCCGGGGCCTATCATAACCGGCTTCTGCTGGCCCGGCTCAAGCTGGAGTTGGAGGCGGGATTCCGGCTGGTGGGTTTTATCTACGACGACTTCCAGGTCATGGACTCCGTGGTAGACGGCCTCGAGGATTTGAACGGCCTTACCATATCCGAGGTCGCCCGGAAGTGGAACACCTCTCCTTTCCGGGCCATGCTGCGATTAAGCGAGCAAAGCAAAGGCGCGGCATTGATGCTCTATCACACCTACAGCGGGGTCCCCGGATATGAAGAGCCCCTGGAAGAAGTTCTTAAAAACGAGCTTTGTCTTTTCGAGACCGACGCAGCCATCAAGGGAAAAGGGCATCCCAACCCGGCTGCATTGGGGGCATTTCCCAGGATACTCGGGGAGATGGTCCGGCAGAGAAAGCTCGTAAGCCTGGAGGACGCCATAAAACGGATGACCTCGAAAAGCGCAGAACGGTTCGGACTTCGAGACCGGGGAATTTTAGCAGCCGGTAAGGCAGCCGACCTGGTGGTGTTCGACCCCCTCACCGTTGCTGATGATCCGCCAAATGGAAAGGCCCCGGCGGGAAGACCCAGGGGGATCAAGCACGTGTTCATTAACGGGGAACATGCCGTAAGAAACGGCGATTATACCGGTGCCCGAGCGGGAGCGGTTCTCCGGGTTTAAACCAATGTTCATCCTCGGTTTTTGCAAAACCAGGAGTATTTTGTTAACTTAAAGGTAACAAATCACAGTGATTTTCTTGTTCAAGGGAAAGGCATTGCAAATTTTTATTTTAACCGCAGCCGGAGATGTCAGTAAATAGTGCCTGTTGCGAAATCTCCGTTATTGGAGTGCGCCTGCCTGTGCCGGACACGGCAGACGGGAAAGCTTGCTTTCGCTTTCATAAGTTCCGGCTTGCCGGAACTTACCAAAAGGCGCCTCGTAAACTGTGGGCCTCTTGTGGAGCGCATTTCCGACAAGCAAGCTTCCCGGCGGAAAAAGCGGACAGCTTGCTGCCGCACTCCAAAACAGCGCCGCAAAAGTAAATTAAACCTCCGTTTCACAACAGGCACTAAATAATCAGTATGATCAAGGTCTTAATACGTCTTGACCGGAAAGCTATTAGTTATTAGACTATAACATTATGGCTGGAGAGCCGGGGGGGGGAAATTATACCTGTTTCCCGCTTTTTGGGAAAAAGGCGACACTATGAGTTTGACTTCACGAAAAGAACAGATACTGACCTCGATACTTGAGGAATACATCTTGACCGCCCAGCCGGTGGGGTCTACACGTGTATCCAAGCAGGGAGTAAAATCCAGCCCGGCAACCATTCGCAACGAGATGGCGGAGCTCGAGCAAATGGGGTTTCTCGAACAGCCCTATACCTCCGCGGGCAGGGTGCCCACTCACAAGGCGTTTCGATACTATGTAGACCGAACAGCGGACATGCTGCATCCTCTCCAGGAAGACAAGACGCGATTGGGGAGCATCTATTACGAGGACGTAATGGAGCCTGAAGACCTGATATCCCGGACTGCGGAGATCCTATCCGAGCTCTCCCGTCAGATAGGCGTTATCATGGTCATTCCCACGGAACGCAAGACCCTGCGGGCCCTCCGGATAGGAAAGCTCTCCGGCAAGCGCATTCAGGTCACTTTCGAGTTTATGAGCGGCGTGGCCGAGGAGAAGGTGATCAACGACGAGTGGGACCTGGAACCTTCAGCACTGACCAGGCTCAACAACTTCATATCCAGGCTGGTGCACGGCAAGACGCTGCTTACGCTGCGGCGCGAGCTGATCCGGCAGATGGAGGACGCCCGTGCCAAGGCGGACCGCATCCTGGCCAATGCAGTGCAGATGAGCGCGCGGCTTCTCGAGAAGGAGAGCCCCGAGGTTTATATCAGGGGACAGTCAAACCTCTTTGATCTGCCCGAGTTCTCCGAGGTCTCCCGGTTAAAAGACATGATCAAGGCCCTGGAAGAGAAGGCCATTGTGGTCGAGCTTTTGGAAAAGGCGTGGCTGGCAAGCGGGGCCCGTGTCATCATTGGAGAAGAGTCCGACATATCTTCATTAAAGACGTGTGCGCTCATAACCAGCTCTTACGGGAGGGGAGAAATCCCCGCGGGCACACTGGGCGTTATCGGTCCTATCAGGATGAACTATCGGAGGCTTATACCACTGGTGAGGTACACTTCCGAGCTCATATCCGACAACCTCTCCAGGATGGAGTAAGAGCATTTATATTATGGATTCAACAGAGGCTTTAATAGAATGACGGAGCAGGACGACAAAAAGAAAACCGACCAGGAAACAGCCGTTCCTAAGGACGAGGCTGACGGCTCGGGCAAGGAATCCGACACAGAGGAGAAACAGGTCCGCAACCTGGAGATTTCCGACAAGCTGCGCGCGGCCCTCGAGGAAGCGGAGACCAGTGTTTCCCGCCACGAGGAGCAACGAAAGAAACCACAGACCGGGCAGACCTCCGCCCCCACCGAAGACACCGGCGGGAGCAGTGCGGAAGTTGGCGAAGCCGGAGAGGACTCCGAAAGCCCCTCCGACGTTGAGATAGATGTCGAAGATCCTGAAGAAGAGGAGTTCGATCCCAACAAGGTTGACGAGTATGAACAAGAGGCTCCTCCTCCGGCCCCCACACCGGCGGAGATGGAGCTCAAGATGCAGGTGCTCGAGCTGCGGCAGAAGCTCCGCGACAAGGAGACCGAACTCGAAAAGAAGCTAAAGGAGATGAAGCAGAACGCGGAGCAGGCCAGGCACATCCAGAAACAGTTCGAGAGCTATAAACAAAGGGCCAACAAGGAAAAGGCGGACTGGTTCAATTACGGCCACGAACCGATCTTAAAGGAGCTGCTTGCGGTAAAGGACAACCTGGAACGTGCCGTACACCACGCAGAGGATTCCTCGGATATCAACTCTTTGCGGGACGGAGTGAAACTCACCCTGCGTCAGTTCAATTCGATACTGGAGAAATTCGGCGTCTCCCCCATAAAAGCGCAGGGGGAGCCTTTCAACCCCGAGTACCACCAGGCAATGATGCAAATGGAGGACAACTCCGTTCCCGGAGGCACGATCATAGACGAGCACCAGCAGGGATACATCCTTAAAGACAGGCTTTTAAGGCCTTCCATGGTTACGGTCTCCAAGAGGACCCAACCCGAACAAGGTCCGCCGGAGGATGGGAAGGCCGGGGAAAACGATGCGGAGACCAGCACAGACCCCTCCGGGGGGAAAGCCTCTGAAGACACGGAAGGTCCCGGCCGCAACGAGTAGGTTATAATGTCTTTGGAGATATATTATTACCGAGCCACAGTTGATATAATTACTTAAGCTGGAAGGCCAGATAGTTATAAGGAGAACGATTTTATGGGTAAGGTTATCGGCATAGACCTGGGCACGACTAACTCCTGCGTGGTGGTGGTGGAAGGCGGGGAGCCGGTGGTGATTCCCAACTCGGAAGGCAGCCGTACTACACCCAGCATGGTTGCTTTCACGGAGAGCGGGGAGAGGCTGGTAGGTCAGATTGCAAAACGACAGGCGGTAACCAATCCCTTCCAGACGGTTTTCGCAGTGAAAAGGCTTATCGGCAGAAAGTTCGATTCCCGGGAAATTCAGGAGGCCATGAAACGCCTTCCTTTCACCATCACCGCGGCAAAAAACGGCGACGCCTGGGTGGAGATTGACGGCAACTCGCTCTCTCCCCAGGAGATAAGCGGCATGATCTTAAAGAGGATGAAGGAGACCGCAGAGGACTACCTCGGAGAAGAGGTCGCAGAAGCCATAATAACCATACCCGCCTATTTCAACGATTCCCAGCGCCAGGCCACCAAGGACGGCGGAAAGATAGCCGGCCTCGAGGTTCTCCGCATTATAAACGAGCCTACTGCCGCCGCCCTGGCATACGGCATGGAGAAAGGTGCGGGCGAGAAGATAGCCGTGTTCGACCTCGGCGGAGGGACCTTTGATATCTCCATTCTCGAGCTGGGTGACGGGGTGTTCGAGGTCCTCTCCACCAACGGAGACACCTACCTGGGAGGAGAAGACTTCGACGACAAGATCGTCGAGTTTCTCATAGACCATTTCAAGGAAGAGTCCGGCATTGACTTAAACAACGACAAGATGGCTCTCCAGAGGCTTAAGGAGGCAGCGGAGAAAGCAAAATGTGAGCTTTCCCCCTCAATGGAAACCGACGTCAACCTGCCCTTTATAACCGCGGACCAGTCCGGTCCCAAGCACCTTAACGTGAGGATAACCAGGACACAGCTCGAAGAGCTGGTGGAAGAGCTGGTCGACAGGGTGGACGGACCCTGCCAGACCGCGCTGGAAGACGCCGGCCTGTCTGCAGATGACATAAACGAGGTCATCCTGGTAGGCGGCATGACCCGGATGCCCAAGATCAGGGAGAAGGTGGAGGAAATCTTCAACAGGGAGTCGCATGCAGGGGTGAACCCCGACGAGGTCGTGGCCATAGGAGCGGCCATCCAGGGGGCGGTCATCAAGGGCGAGGTCAAAGACGTATTACTCCTTGACGTGACCCCCCTGTCCCTGGGAGTCGAGACCAAGGGAGGAGTGTTCACCAAGATCATCTCCAAGAACACCACCGTGCCCTGCAAGAAGAGCATGATCTTCTCCACTGCGGTGGACAACCAGCCTTCGGTCAACATCCACGTCCTCCAGGGCGAGCGGGAGATGGCCAAGGACAACAAGACACTGGGCAGGTTCGAGCTGGTGGGAATACCGCCGGCCCCCCGGGGCGTGCCCCAGATCGAGGTCACCTTTGAGATCGACACCAACGGTATCGTCCACGTGTTCGCCCGCGACCTGGGCACCGGCAAGGAGCACTCCATAAAGATAACCGCGGGCGCCGGCCTGTCCGACGAGGACATCGAGAAGATCATCCAAGAGGCCCAGGAGTACGGAGAGGACGACCGACATATCAGGGAAATGGTCGAGCTTCGCAACCAGGGCGAGGGACTGATATATACCACTGAGCAGTCGTTGGAGGAGTTTGGAGACCACCTGGAAGAGGAAGACCACAAGTTGATCCGGCAAAGGATTGACGCTCTTCGGGAAGTACTGGAATCCGAGGAAAAAGAAAAGCTCCAGGCCGCGGTTGACGAGTTGAGCAACGCAGCACACAAGCTCGCCGAGGCCATATACTCCCAGGCCGCGGCCGAGTACGCCGGAAGCGAAGAGCAGGAATCCGCAGAAGAGTAGGAAGGTGTTGTAAGTAGTGGCTAAAAGGGATTATTACGAGGTGCTGGGGGTAGCAAAGACCGCCGGCGAAGAAGAGATAAAAAAGGCGTATCGGCAAGCAGCGCTCAAGTACCATCCTGATAGAAACCCGGACGACCCGGAATCCGAAGAAATGTTCAAGGAGTGCACCGAGGCTTATCAGGTACTGTGCGACCCCGATAAAAGGGCCCGCTATGACCGGTTCGGACATGAAGCTCCCGGCGGCTTCGGGGTCTCCGACTTTGACTTCGGCGCAGTCAACCTGGAGGACCTGTTCGGAGGGCTGTTCTCCGACCTGTTCGGCGGAGGAGCAAGGAGCAGGCGCCGCAGGGGCGTGGACTTAAGGTACGATCTCAGGATAACCCTCAACGAAGCATATCACGGATGTGAAAAAGAGATATCCATTCCTAAAAACGTGCCTTGCAAAAGCTGCGACGGGACCGGAAGCAAACCGGGTACCAGCCCGCAGGAGTGCCCCGCATGCCACGGCAGGGGACAGGTCCGGTTCCAGCAGGGGTTTTTCAGCATCGCCCGCACCTGCCACCGTTGCGGGGGAGCAGGCAAGGTCATTGTCGAGCCGTGCCCCCAGTGCCGCGGCAGCGGGCTGGGCGAAGAGGAGAGGACTCTCACGGTACGCATCCCGCCGGGGATCGACACCGGCCAGCGACTCCGGCTCCGCGGCGAAGGAGAGGTCGGAGAAAGCGGGGGAATACCCGGAGACCTCCACGTGGTCATTTCAATGGAAGACCATCCCATCTTCATAAGGCGCGGAGACGATCTTTTGGTCGAGCTTCCCCTGAGCTTTCCCCAGGCTGCCCTGGGAGATGAAATCGAGGTCCCTACAATGGAAGGTCCCGCCATGCTCAAAGTCCCGCCCTCCACCCAGTCAAACAAAATCTTCAGACTGCGCGGAAAAGGTATGCCCTCAGTGGAAGGAAGAAACAAAGGCGACCTTCATGTAAAGGTCTTCATCGAGGTGCCCCAGAAACTTACCGAAGAGCAGGAAGAGCTCCTCAAACGCTTCTCCGAGATCTCCGGAGAAGACATCCATCCTCAGAAAAAGTCCTTCTTCCAGAAGGTCAGGGAAGTCCTGAGCTGAGGGGCTTTTTAATTCTATAAGAGTGGAAGCTTTTACCGAAATATGGAATAAAAAGCGAATGAAAAGACCCGGCCGGCGGAGTGCATGTCTGCCGTGTCCGGCAAAGGCAGACGGAAGGCATATGCAGACATGCAGGGCAGGATAACAGTGAGTTCCTGCTTGCTCCCACTGAAGAACTCAAACTCCATCCATACGAATGTCCTGTTTTGCAAAATTCGCCTAGAAATAAAATACCGAAAAGACAACAGGTAAGAATTTTGCGAGGAAGAACAAAATGAAGATTGAATCTATTCGGCTGAAAAATTTCAAGTCGTTTCAAAATGCCGAGTTGCAGGATATCCCGAAATTCTGCGTGTTCGTGGGGGCGAATGCATCAGGAAAAAGTACGATATTCGGCATCTTCGGTTTTTTGAAGGAAGCACTGAACAGTAATATAAAAACAGCGCTTATGAAACTGGGGGGAAGCCGGGGCTTTCAAGAGGTTCGCAGTCGAAATTCGGACGGGCCCATCGAGATCGAAATTAAATTCCGGATAAATCCTGACGGTCCGGTAGTGACCTACTTATTACAATTAAACGAAGAAAACGGCGAGTCCATCGTTGAACGGGAAATTCTCAGATATCGGCGGGGGAGTCATGGTAAGCCATGGCATTTTTTGGATTTCGCCAAAGGGGAAGGATACGCGGTAACCAACGAGCCCGCCGAAGTCACCGACGTGAACCAGTTGGAACGAGAAAATCAAAAGCTGAAATCACCGGACATCCTGGCACTTAAGGGCATTAAGCAGTTTGAACGTTTTCGGGCCGCCGCCGTTTTAGGTGACCTCATAGAGAACTGGCATATTTCCGATTTTCATATCAACCGGGCTCGGCCCGAACAGGATGCCGGATACGCAGAGCATCTGTCCCGGGAAGGAGAGAACCTTTCCCTGGTCATCCAATATTTGCATCAGCACTACCAAGAGACCTTCAATAAAATTATCGAACTCATCAAAACGCGTGTTCCCGGCATCACAAACGTGGAATCCAAAAACAACAGAGGAAGGACGGGTGTTGCTGAAGTTTCAAGACGGCTCCTTCGAAGACCCGTTTTTGGCCCGTTACGTGTCTGACGGAACCATTAAAATGCTGGCTTACCTGACGTTACTCTACGACCCTGATCCTCATCCCCTGCTTTGTGTGGAGGAGCCGGAAAATCAGCTCTACCCCAGAATCCTCTGGGCGTTGGCCGAGGAATTCCGAGACTATGCCAATCGAGGGGGACAGGTTTTCGTTACCATCCATTTTCCGGATTTTCTTAATGCGACGCGCCTCGAGGAAGTCTTCTGGTTAGTCAAGGAACAAGGCTACACCAAAGTGAAAAGAGCCCGGGACAACGAACAGATAGCAGCATATATGAAGGATGGAGACCAGATGGGCTATCTATGGAAGGAGGGTTTATTCGAGGGAGTGGACCCCTGATGAGGACACTGCTGTTTTTTCTTGAAGAACCATCGGCAGAGGAAATGTTGAAGGGGGTTCTTCCCCGTCTCCTTCCCGAGGATGTCAGTGTTAATTACCGGTATAAAAACACTGATCGAAAACAGAGCATGAGTGGACACTTCCAAAATTTTAGTTACCAAAAGAGGAGATCATCGTGAAGACCGTAAAACTTTGTGTGTTGGCTTTTGTGGTGGTCTTTGTGGTCTGCGCCGCGGGATATCTTTACGCCCGCTCCGCCGGCCCCTACCTGGAAGGAGCGACGTGGCCTTCCATGCGGGGGAACCTCCGCAACACCGGCTACGCTAACTACATGGACTACAAGCCCGATCCGCAACGGTTCAACCAGCCTCTCCGCTGGCGCACCGGGAACGGCATCTTTTCGACGCCCGTCATGGATGGCAACGAGAGAATCTACGTGGGAAGCGCCGACCATTATTTTTACTGCTTCGACCCCGAAACCGGCAAGATGAACTGGAAGTTCGACGCCCTCGAGCTCATCGACTCCGCGGCGGCCCTGTCTGCGGACGGCAGGGTCTACGTGCCCGCGGGAGCGGCCATATACGCCCTCAACCTGGGCGGCGAAAAGATCTGGGAGTTCGACGTGACTAACAACCGGCCCGAAGGCCTTTACACCTTCGGGACCAACTACTGGTGGGAAGGAAACGTGGTCATGGGCCCCGATGGCGACGTTTACGCCGGCAACAACGACTTCTTCTTCTACAAGATCAATCCGACCGGGACCATGGACTGGGCGCACCGCACCGGCTTTCTGATCTGGTCGGTGCCCGCGTTCGGACCCCATGATTCCATGTACTTTGCAGGGTTCGACATGAAGCTCTATGCTCTGGACAAGCGCACCGGCAAGCAGAAATGGAAGAAGAACCTCAAGAATCCCCTGGTGGCGTCGCCGGTGCTGGCGCCCGACGGGACCATCTACCAGGGAAGCTTTGACGGGAGCCTCTACGCCATCGACTCTGATAACGGCAGGATCAAGTGGAAGCTGCGCACGGACAGCCACATCTACTCCTCTGCGGCACTGGACAAGAACGGCAGAGTATACGTAAACTCCACCGATGGGTTCCTCTACGCTGTTGACGGAAAGAACGGGGAGATCATCTGGACTTATTATACCGGCGACGCGGTCAGGTGCAGCCCGGTGCTGGGACCGGACCCCCAAGGCAGGGAAAAGTACCTGGTATACTTCGGGGGCGGCCAGGGAAACGTGTTCGCAATCGAGCCGGACGGAGAAAGACGCTGGTCGTGGAACACCCGCGAGCTTGCGGGCGGGCTCGACTATCCCAACATCAACGCCTCCCCGGCGCTCGGCAAGTTCGGCATAACCGTGGCCAACGCCAACGGAGACGTGTTCTACATACCCTATGATTACTACTTAAAGGAAAGCGCAACCGGCATCACCCGGGACCCCACCGAGGGGTTCGAGGATAAAGGAGCACGATGGCATTACGTGTCCCCCGGCGGAGTCATCGACAAGGAGCCGGTGGGGGTGTCCGTTCCGGAACGTACCAGAAAGGTCCATCCCGGGCAGGCCCTGGTGCTCCGGCTCCTGGTCCGCGAGCAGGGCCGGGTAAAGCGTGCGCTTCTCGAACCGGGCAGCGTCAAGGTCTCCGCAACTCCACCTTTCAAGCACCGGCTTTCCGTAGTGGGAGACGACAAGACAGTGGCGGTCGTGCCCGAACAGATGCTCGAGCCCGGCAGAGAGTATAATGTCCGGCTTTCGGCAAACTACCGCGCCAAGGACGACAGCATGGGCGAAGTCCGCGGGGTATTGAAGCTCAAGGTGAAAGACGCCGGTGCCGGAAGCCCGTTCATGCAGGGCGAAAACCCCGGTTTCATGATCACCCACATGGCGCTGCCCCAGCCGCCCATCGTGCCCAGCCTGGACCAGATAGGCATAGCTATCTTAAAAATTCCCTTTTCCGTGGTGACCACAGACCCCCGAAAAAGGACCTTTGCGGCATGGGGAGTACAGAAGTACGGCGAGGCCGCCGGCGGAGAGGAGAAAGGCATACCCGATCCTAGAAGCCTCTTTTACGCCTTTGGCGGAGAAGTCAACCACAACTTCTTCATGTTCGAGGCCAGAAACTGCTCCTTCGAGGAGACATCTTTTCCGGTTCCCTTGGATATCTTCCGCTTCTCCGGTCGGATCAACCCGGATGGCGCCGCAGAAAGGGGGGGAAGCCTCTACTCGGAACTGGCCCCGCCGCCCATCATCGAGGCCTTTTCCATGCTGCGCTACTCGAGCGAGACCGCTGGGTCGGGAAGCGAAAGCTGGCTTAAGGCCTCCTTGTCTGCGGAAGGCTCGAAAGGGTTTATGCCCGCGGCTTTTACAACCATTCCCACCGTGCTCGGTTACCTGGCCAATCAAATCTGGGAGCCGTGGGACATGTACAACCATGAAGGAGTCTTCGTGGCCACCGGCACTTTTCGCATGACAAGCCTGCCGGAAGACAGATCAAAGCCTGTCCCCGGACTCCACGTAAAGGACTTCGGCTATGATCCCGCGAGAAAAGAGGTCTCGGCCGAGGTTGCAGTGGAGTCGAGGCAAGCGAGTGCCGCGGCGATCGGCATTATGCTGGTAGACAAAGCCACGGGCAAGCCCGTGCCCGTAAACTACAACCTGGAGATGAGGAGGATGCGGCTCGAGAACGCAGACAAAAAAACCGTGCTCAAAGTACCAGGCAGAAAGCTCCACAGCGGGAGCCTTGAGGCATATCTCATGGCAGACCTTTCGACGCTTAAAAAGATCGAGATTGAAGTGAAGTAATAAAGAAAAGACCGGGAAGATATCGAGCAGACCCTTAACGCAACATCGCGAGCAGGCAATAGCATAGGCAAATATCAGAGTGCCCAAAGACCAATCTCATTTGGGGTTGCGTTTTAAAAGCACATCTCTTTGTAAGGCTGATAATAGCTTACTTACTCCTCCGACTTTTTCACGTCCTCCCCCTTCTTGCCGCCGTACCTGCGGATCATCCTTTCCGTTCTTCTGTGTCCCTCGGCCTTGTCGAGGGGGGTCTGGTTGTTTTTGTCCAGCGCGTTCTCATCAGCTTTTCTTCTGAGCAGCTCTCGGCAGGTGTACCTGTGTCCCGCCTCTGCTGCGAGGTGGAGGGGGGTCTGGCCGGTTTTGTTGCGGGCGTCCACTTTCGCTCCGCTTTTGATGAGCACCCGGCAGGTTATGTAATGTCCCCTTTGCGCGGCCAGGTGCAGCGGGGTTGTCTTTTCGTGTCGGGTCGTAGCATTGGGGTCCGCCTCGTTGTCGAGAAGCACGTCGCATGTTCGGGTGTGGCTTTTTCGGGAGGCCAGGTGCAGCGGCGTTTGTCCGCTTATGTCCGGTGCGTCCGCGTTGGCTCCTTTATCTATAAGAAGCCGGCAGAGCCTTTCGTGTCCTTCAGCCGCAGCCAGGTGCAGCGGCGTCTCCATAAGCTCGGAACGCGCGTCAACTTTGGCGCCCGCGTCCAAAAGCAACTCCGAGCACTCGGTCTTGTCGCGCATGGCAGCCTTGTGGAGCGGAGTATATCCCGACCGGTCAACGGCGTGTACGTCCGCGCCCTGCTCGATAAGATAATCCGCGAGATCGAGCCTCCCGTTGATAACCGCCAGGTGAAGGGGAGTGTTGCCCGCGGTGGTGGTCTGGTTTATGTCCGCGCCCCTATCGATTAAAAGCCTGCAGATATCCTCCCTGCCCAGGATGGCCGCCCGGTGAAGCGGAGTGCAGCCTTTGTGGTCCCGGGAGCTCTTAAGCTCGGGCTTCCAGTCGAGAAGCACGTTACAGGAGTCTTTTTGGCCGTAAATGGCAGCAATATGAAGGGGGGTGTTGCCGAACCGGTCGCGCGCCTGTGCCAACTCAGGCCGGTCGGTGAGAACCTTCTCGAGGGTACGGACGTTCCCTTCCCTTGCGGCGTCATGCACCCGACCCGCGTTTGCAGCAGACGCATTCGCAACGACAAGCAAAAACAGCAAAACAGCCTGAGCACGGGCTTTCATGTCCTGCATTCCTTTTCCACGTTCGAGCTGGGGATACTTTTTATATTTTATCGCAGAAATCCGGGTTTGGGAAGGACGGGACGTAGTTCAACTTGTGTTGCCTTGTTCTTCATGCGCTTGTTCACCAAGGTAGGCTTCGATGACAGCGGGGTCATCCTGGACGTGTCGGGGCGTGTCATCGGCAATTTTCATTCCTTCATTCAATACCGCAACCCTGTCGGATATCTCCATGACCAGTCGCATGTCGTGCTCGACCAGGATGATGGCGATGTCCTTGTCACGGAGGGATTGGATGATCTCGCCCAGCTTGTCGGTCTCGGCGTGGTTGAGGCCCGCCGCGGGCTCGTCGAGGAGGAGGACTTCGGGGTCGGACGCCAGCGCCCTGGCGATCTCGAGCATCCTCATTCTTCCGAAAGGAAGGGATGCCGCCGGTTCATTTGCATTCTCCCCGAGTTCCATCTCGTCCAGTATCTCGAGGCAGCGTTGGCGGGTTCTTCTCTCTTCCAGTATCTCCCAGGGCATCTTCAGCATGGCGGAGAACAGGCCCGCCTTTGTCTTGGAATGTCTTCCCAGCATCACGTTCTCCAGGACTGTCATATCGTTGAAGATGCGCACGTTTTGAAAGGTCCTCGATATGCCGATACTGTTGATCAGGTGGGGGGAGAGCCTGGTAATGTTCTTTCCTTTATACCGGACCTCGCCGGCGTCGGCCGGCAGGATGCCGCTAATCACGTTGAACATGGTGGTCTTTCCTGCGCCGTTGGGTCCGATGAGTCCCAGGATTTCGTTCTCCCTAAGTTGCAGCCCGATATCGGCGAGAGCTTTGACACCTCCGAAGCTGCGGGATAGGGAGTCGGTGCTGAGAAGCTCTTTGCCCTTCATGGCTTTACTCCCCTGCGGGCTTCCAATGCCTGGAACAACCTGGCGATAAGGGCTTTCAATGACTGGAACCCCTTGTCGATAATCCCGGCCAGACCTTTTGGAGAGAGCATGAGGACCACGATAAGCACCAGGCCGAACACGGCCATTTCCATGTCTTCTATCTCGGTGAGGAACTGGGGAAGAGAGTACAGCACTGCGACCCCTAAAAGCGAGCCCCATATGCTGCCCATTCCTCCCACTACCACCATGACCACCAGCTCCACCGAGACCATGAAGCCGAAGGAAGGCGCGCTTACATGGCTTTGCAGGTAGGCGTACAGCGACCCGGCAATGGAGGCATACATGGCGCTCACGGTAAAGATGAGGACCTTGGTCCGCATCACCGGCACACCGGAGGATGCTGCGGCGAGCTCGTCGTCCCGCACCGCCCGGAGCGCCCTTCCCAGCCGGGAGTGGACGAGATGGATGGCGAACAAGAACAGTATAAGGGCCACCACCCATACCAGGTAGAAGTATCCGCTTCCCAGGGGGTTAAACTTGTGTCCCCAGAGCTCGAAGGGCGGGACAGCACTTCCGGAGGTCCCGCCGGTAAGCTCGATCTCCTCTTTGAACACGATCTCCAAGATGATGCCGATTCCCAGGGTGGCCATGGCCAGGTAATGTCCCTTGAGGCGCAGGGTGGGGATGCCCACCAGGAGCGCCACCGTACCGGTAAACAGCGCAGCCAGGGCCGCGGAGAGGATCATGTGGTCCGCGGTGAACGCCTGAAATCCTCCTGCCCCCGCGACCAGGAACTCGGGCATCCATTCAAAGGAGCTCAACCAGTCCTGGAGCCGGTTTTCCGCGGTTATGGTTAAAACCATGGAGCCGTAAGCCCCCATGCCGAAAAAGGCGGCGTGGCCCAAAGATATCTGGCCGGCGTATCCCATGACCAGGTTAAGACCCAGGGCGAGTATGGAGAAGATGCCGATCTTGCCGACAACGTCAAGATAAAAGATGTCGCCAAGCCACAGCGGCAGGGTAAGAATGAAAACCCCAAACACCGCCAGAAGCAGGTAATCGCGCTTCAGAGAGCCCATTACGCCCTCTCCTCCTCGCGCTCGCCCATCATTCCCTGCGGCCTTACAAACAGCACCAGGAGGAGAACAATGAATGCAAGGGCGTCCTTGTAGCCCGAGCTTAAGTAGCCCGCGAACATGGATTCGAGGACCCCGATAGTAAGTCCTCCCACCACTGCGCCGTAGATGGACCCGATGCCGCCCAGAATGGCCGAGCAGAACCCTTTCAGCCCGATGTACTTGCCCATCAAGTAGTTGGCGATATAGATGGGGGTTATCACCACCCCGGCAATGGCTCCCAGGGCGCCGGAGAGAGCGAACGTCAAAAGCACCATCCTGCGGACGCTTATTCCCATAAGCAGGGAGGCCCGGGGGCTATGAGCGCAGGCCCGCATTGCTTTCCCGGTCACGGTGCGGCTGTAGAACTCGTGGAGCACGATCACTGCAACCAGGGTGGCGCCCATTACCCACAGGTACTGCGGAGTTATGCTTGCGTCGCCCAACTGGATGGGTTTGGTGCCGGAGAAGGGTTCCATGGGGAAGTCCTGCTTTTTGGAAATTATCATGGCCACGCCCTTGAACAGGATGGACGCGCCAATGGTGATGATGATCATGTTGATGACCGAGGGGGACTTCATCAGGTGGAAGGTGGAGAGCTCGAACATGGCGGAGATAGCCGTTACCGCGGCCACAGCCAGCACCGCGGCCGGAAGTATCGGAAGCCCCAGACTCACCAGTGCCACTGCTATCAAGGCGCCCAGCATGGCGAACTCGCCCTGCGCAAAGTTGATGATGTCAGTGGCGTTATAGATGATGGTAAAGCCGATGGCGATCAAGGCGTAGATACTGCCGTTGGTCAGGCCCGCCAGTAAAAGCTGGCGGAACTCTGCGTTCAGCCAGGCAAGAACCAGCACAGCGGCTGCAAGTACGAGCCCGGCTGCGAGCTTAATGAGCCTCTTTCGATTCATAACTTTCGATTCTCTTGAAAAAACCGTTTATCTGATTCTGATTTATAAGCTCCGTGCAAACAACATTAACCGCGACTAAAGTCGCTCGCACGTATCTCGTTTTTCTAATATGGAAAAACACTGATACGCCGCCACTCTCTGCAAAAACGATGCAGGAATTTTACAACGTGCTCCAAGCACAAGGGGCGGCGGAAACCCGCCGCCCCGGCGTTGTAAACCTTGATCCGGCCGGCAAGTATCAACCCTTGTGGAGGGAATACTTGTCCTCTGCAACCATCAATGGGCGATCAGCTTCCAGTCCTTGTTCTCGATCTTCACCATAACGAACGCGTCCTTGGAAAGGCCGTTGTGGTCCGCTGCACTCATCTTGAATACTCCGCCGGTGCCCACGAAACGATCAATGCCCTCCAGGGCGTCCCTGACCTTGGCCGGATCGTCGGTGCCGGCCTTCTCCATGGCCTTTTTGAGAAGCATCAGGGCGTCATAGGCGTGTCCGCCGAAAGTCGAGACCGGCCCGTACCTGTCCTCGAAGTTCTTCTTGTACTCGGCAAGGAGGTCTTTTTGGGGATCGGATTCCGGAAGCTGCTCCACCACCAGGAGCCTTCCCGCGGGAAGTATCTGGCCGTCCGCGGCGTCGCCGCACAGCCCGATGAACTTCTTGCTGGCCACCCCGTGGCTCTGGACCAGAAGCATGTTTTTGTCCATGCCCAGGGTCTTGAAGTTCTTGGCCACGATAGCGGGGGCTTTCTGCACCGCCCATACCACCAGCGCCTGGGCGTCGGTCCCCTTCACCTTGGTGAGCTGGGGAGTCATGTCGGTGTCGTCCTGCCCGAACCGGTCGTCAGCCACGATCTCGATGTTGTAGTTGGGAGCGAGCCTCTTGAGCTCCGCGCGCCCCGACTCGCCGTAGCCGTTGGACACGTTCATGATGGCCACTTTCTCGATGCCTTTCTTGTTGAAGTACTCGAAAATACTCTTTACCGCCATGGAGTCGGACTGGGGGGTCTTGAAAATCCACTTCCTGGCGTTGCCTTCCTCGTCCGCCACTATCTTGTAGCTGGCAGCGCAGGAGACGAGCGGAATCTTGGCCGCGTTAATGGTGTCGAGGATGGCCAGCGAGGGCCCCGACCGGGTGGGACCGATAATGGCCGAGACCTTGTCCTTGATTATAAGGCGCTTGGCATAAGTTACCGCCTTGTCCTCTGCGCCCTGGGTGTCGTAAAACACAACCTCGATGGGATGGCCGTTAATGCCCCCCTCAGCGTTTATCTCTTCCACCAGCATCTCCACTGTCTGCTTTTCCGGAAGACCGAGAGAGCTCGCCGGTCCGGAGACTGCGAAAAGCGCGCCGATCTTGTAAGGCTCCTTTTTAGCCTGCTTCGACGGCTCCTTGGTCGGCGTTTCCGAAGGCTTATCCCCTTTGGTGTTGTCCTTGCAGCCCGGAAGCGCAATAAAGGCCATGAACAGTACCGTGCACAGAATGAAACTGAGTCGTTTCATGATCCTTCTCCTTTCAATTATTTTTCTCGTTGCCCTGCTTGAAATCAGCGTGCGAGCGACGGAAGTCGCGACTAAAGTCGCTCGCACGCTATGCGTCATTTCAATCTTGACAAAGCCCTAGAAGATGTACCAGAAGCTCAGGGTATAACGGTCGGTCTCCCCGTCGTCCCAGTCCAGGCCGGATTCGTCCGCCAGCTCGTACTCGGTGGTCATCTGCATGTACTCGAACGAGATCATGGTATTTTTGTTAATGTTGTACCACACGTTCCCGTACATCATGCTGTTCTTGGTAATGCCTTTGTTGCCGGGTTTTTTCACGTATCCGGGTTCGATGGTCCCGTTTTCCAACTGGTCGTCATTGGGGTCGTCCACGCCGTAGCCCACGTAGAACTTGAGCTTGTCGGACGGCTTGATCATGATCTCCGCCCAGCCGCCGGTGGTCTCCAAGGCCTCCCGGTCGCCGTCATCGGTCTCTACCCAGCCCTGCTGCACGCCGCCGGTATACCAGCCGTCCAGGTTGGCCCCCGAGAAGTACTCGCCGCTTACTGCAAAGTAATCGCCCAGGGGAACGTTGAAGCTCACGTTATAGGAATAGCTTTCTACCTTGGAGCCGTAGTGGGCATATACAGGTGCAGGAGTGGTAGTTCCATCAAAAACGCCCCGATGGCTTTTGATCTCTTCCTCTCCGTAATGCCCGGTCACGGCCACAGTAACCGGTCCTTTGTACCAGAGTCCTGCTTCCCAGGTGGGGGTTGCGTTCATCCTTCCGGTGTCGATGTCTATGCCGGGAATCTCCACGTCGCCGATCTTGTTTACGGCTGCCACCTGCATCATGATCTGCTTGTCCATGGCATATCCGGTGAGCCTGATCTGGGGGATTCTGTATCCCAGGTTGCCGCAGTCTGCGCCGTAAGGGTAGTTGTTCACGTGGGGGAACATGGGGCTTACCACCATCCACTCGTTGCCGGCGAGCACCGACCAGCTCTCACCCATGAGCTCTACATAGGCCCGGCGGAGCATGAGCATGCCCTTGTTGGGGTCCGGGTCCTTGCCCACGTCGTGTGCCGGCCAGTCGCCGTAGAAGTCCATCTCGAAACGGCCGCGCGTCGAGATGCTGTCGTTTGACGGCCCGTTGATCAGAAAGCCGAACCTGCTCTGCCGGGCGGTCATGTGGAAGGTGTCCTGCTCGCTGTTGTCCTGGGCGCCGTCTACGCAATCGGCAGCTCCGGGCCCGCACTTGTTTCCGGGCGGCACGTAGACCAGGTACTGGTCCATGATGGAGTACGAACTCTGGTAGACGGCGTCCAGCTTGATGTAGCCGTAGAAGTCCACGTCCATCTTCGAGGTCACGTCGCCCGCGTTTGCGGCAATGGGGCCCAACAACGCCAATGCCAGAACCAAACCTACAATCTTGTTTTTCATTCCTTTTCCCTCCTTCTTCTTGTTTACTGTTGACGTAAATTTTTCACGGCGCCGATGATGTGCGCCTCCCGGCTTACCGGAGAGGTTCCGGAGCCTTGCTTTCTACAGCATATTCCTAAAACTCCCTTTTGTCGATGACTCGTCGGGCCTTGCCCTCGAACCTCTGGATGGTCTGGGGCTCAACCAGCTTGATGCGGGCGCCCACCTGGTAGAGCTCCCGGATTTCCGAGGCTATGCGGGCTTGAAGGTCCTGGAGCTTCTGGACCTCGTCGCTCATTAAAGACTCGTTGACCTCGACCTGTATCTCCAACTGGTCCAGGTTGTTCTCCCGGTCTACTATGATCTGGTAATGCGGCTCGACCTCTTCTATGCCCATCAGCAGGTCCTCGATCTGGGAGGGAAAGAGGTTTATGCCCCGCACGATGATCATATCATCAGTACGGCCCATTACCTTCTCTATCCGCCGGCCCGACCTGCCGCACTCGCAGGCGCCGGGCAGGAACCGGGTTATGTCCCGCGTCCGGTAGCGGACCACCGGGAATGCCTCCTTGTTGATGGTCGTCACCACCAGCTCGCCTTTCTCTCCGTCGGGGACCGGCTCCAGGGTTTGGGGATCAATTATTTCATAAATAAAGCTGTCTTCAAAACAGTGGTGCCCGTTCTTGAAAAGGCACTCGCCGGCAACGCCCGGGCCGAGGACCTCGGAGAGGCCATAGTTGTCAGTGGCCACTATAGGCAGCTTTTCCTCAAGTTGTTCGCGCATGCGGTTGGACCATGCTTCTGCCCCGAACAGGCCCCAGCGCAGGGAAAGGCTCTTCGGCTCGACCCCCATCTCCTCCATGACCTCGGCCATGTAAAGCGCGTAGCTCGGCGTACATACCAGGGCGGTGGACTTGTAGTCCTGCATGATCATGATCTGCTTTCTGGTGTTTCCCGACGACATGGGGATAACCGAGGCCCCGATCTTCTCCGAGCCGTAATGGAGTCCGAAGGCGCCGGTGAACAGGCCGTAGCCGAAAGCCACCTGGACGATGTCGTCCTTGGTTACTCCCGCGGCGGTCATGAAGCGGGCCACCAGGTCGGCCCAGTTGTCCAGGTCGCGCGCGGTGTAGCCCACCACCGTGGGCTTGCCGGTGGTCCCCGACGAGGAATGTATCCGGACCACGTCTTTCAAGGGCACGGCAAACATGCCGTAAGGGTAGCTCTCTCGGAGGTCGTCCTTGGTGGTAAAAGGAAGCCTGGAAAGATCGGACAAGTCCTTTATTTCCTCGGGAGCTATGCCGTGCTCCTCGAACAGGCGGCGGTAAAAGCTTACGTTCCGGGACACCCGCTGGAGGGTCGTCTGCAAGCGCTCGAGTTGAAGCTGCCGGAGTTCATCCTCCGATATGGTCTCGAACCGGGGGTTCCAGATGCGGTGATGTTCGGGCCTGATTTCAGCCAACTAAAGAAACTCCATAAAAAATAATGCCAAAAGCCGCAAGACCCGGCTATTCTATTTTCAGTTCACCTGCCTGTCAAATGAATGATTTAAAGATGCTCGGCCCCCGCCAACAGGCACGGAGTGCGGCTACTGCCGGGACCTTAAAAGAGACACGCTCGACTATCCGGCCGGAACTACTTCTCCAGGTTGATGACCTCTTCGTTCGTCAATACCCGGACCTCGGTGTCCTTCAAGGCCTCGACCGCCCGGTCGGGGGCGTCAAACCGGAACACCAGGATGGCTGCATCGCCGCGCCTGGCCACGAAAGCGTACATGTACTCCACGTTCAGGTCCTTTGCTGCAAAAGCATCAAGCACCCGGGCCAGTGCCCCGGGACGGTCGTTGACCTCGATGGCCAGTATCTCAGTGGTCACCACCGTGTAGCCGGCGTCCTTTAAAACCTGCATGCCTTTCTCATCGTCGGCCACGATCATCCGGAGGACACCGAACTCCTTGGTCTCTGCAATGGTCATGGCCATGATGTTTATGCCGTTGTCTCCCAGGACGCGGGCCACGCCCGCCAGGCGGCCCGGATGGTTCTCCACGAAAACGGAAAGCTGGTTAACCTTCATCTCCCGCTCCTCGTCTCCGGCTTGGCCGGTTTAAATCTCTCGTTTGTCTATAACCCGCCGGGCCTTGCCTTCGCTGCGGGCTATGGTTTGCGGCTCGACAAGCTTGACCCTTGCGTTAACTCCCAGGTAGTCCTTGATGTCGTGCTGAATGCGCCTGCTGAGGTTGTCGAGCTCCTTCATCTCGTCAGAGAAGAGCTTCTCGTTCATCTCGATCTGAACTTCCATTATGTCCATGTTGTTCTGACGGTCAACAATGATCTGGTAGTGGGGCTCGAGACCTTCCACGTCCAGGAGTACGTGCTCGATCTGGGAGGGAAACACGTTCACTCCCCGGATGATGAGCATGTCGTCGGTCCTGCCGGTAACGCGGTGCATCCGGGCCACGGTGCGGCCGCAGGCGCATTTTTCCGTGTTCAGCGAGGTCAGGTCCCGGGTCCGGTAGCGGATCAGCGGGAAGGCCTCCTTGGTCAGGGTGGTAATGACCAGCTCGCCCTTCTCGCCCGGGGAGACCGGCTCGCCCGTATCCGGGTTTAGGACCTCCGCCAGGAAATGGTCCTCGTAAACGTGGGCCCCGCTCTGGTCCTCGATGCACTCGCAGGCCACGCCCGGGCCGATGATC
>CAYQTK010000053.1:0-21741 GCA_964420375.1 uncultured bacterium | reverse complement strand
GGACACGCAGACAGGGCAGACAGGCACGCAGACAGGAAAGCTTGCTTTCGCTTTCATAAGTTCCGGCTTGCCGGAACTTACAAACAGGCGCCTCGTAAACTGCGAGCCTCTTGTGGAGCGCATTTCCGGAAAGCAAGCTTCCCGGCGGAAAAAGCGGACAGCTTGCTTTCGCACTCCTAAACAACGCCGCAAAAGTAAATTAAACCTCCGTTTCGCAACAGGCACTAAATAAAAACAACACCAAAAGCACCCCCGAACCTGCTTTGCATCTTTGACGGTCTTAGTAAAATCCGAAATGTCTCCGAGTCGACCTTGTCTACAGCAGGAGAAAATGCCATGGGAGGCGACCGACAGGCCGCAAGGGAACGGGCCCCTTATTACCCGCATAAAGTTAGGCTTGCTTAACTTTGGCCGGGCTGCATGTTATAATATTATTATAAAAAAGGCAGGCCAGAGGAGACGGGAACGGAGCGGTGCGACCGTCCGATTGAAGAATCTTACGGGCATGTTAAGGAGGTGCAAAATGAAAAAGGTGGTAATAGTCGGCTGCGGAGCTTACATGGACAGCGGCTACGGCTGTCCGGGCGAGTGGAGATGTTTGAAAGCCGCGGCCCTGGGGGAAGGAAAGTTCGACGAGCCGGTGCAGGTGGTTGGGTTCGTGAAATGCGAATGTCCGGGCCGGAGCGCGGCTCCCAACGTGGGCATGACCAAGAAGCTCTCCGAGATCGAGCCCGACGCGGTGTACCTGTCCTCGTGCCTGGTCAACGCCAAGCCTCCCTGTCCCTACGCAACGGCAGACGACCTGGCAGCGGCCATCCAGAACAAAACCGGCCTGGATGTGTTGCTCGGCACACACGAATACCATTGATTCCACGTTGATACCTATCATTACGGTGCGAGCGACTTCAGTCGCGACCGAGGTTGCTCGCACCCCACTTGTAATCCCTCAGGGGACAGATCAGCACTCTGTTTCCCGGCGCGCCTTTTCCAGCATCTCCATCTGGATTCTCTTCCACTCTTCCCCTCTTGCCTGGAGTTCGCGGAAGGACACCTCGTCGTCCACGTCAAGGGTCGGCCCCGGCCCGATGGTTTCGTGGATATGGCCGGAGGTTTGAAGAATAATGCTCGCGCGCTTCTCTATTGCAGCCACCGGCAGATAGCGGCGGAGCTTGTCGCGGACCCGATACCAGCCGCGACGATGGCTGCTTTTTGCAGCCTGGAGCATGAAGTAGTAGAAGATGTTGGCGGGAGCGAAAACGTGACGGGAGACGGCGAGGATGCCGCCCACCACGTTCCGGAAGTGCCGCTGGTAGCGCAAATCGTAGATTATGGGCACGTATCTTTCAATGACGTCGCCCAGATGCAAAGGACGGAAGCAAAAGATGTTCGAGTGCCGGCCGATGTACTCTTGAAAGCAGTAGTACATCCACCATTCTCCAGGCTTGACATGGCCGGGTGTAAACGGTTCGAGATGGCTCTCACGAGTAAAACCGTAAACGATGTTCCCGGTAGCAAGCGGCGCCGTCCTGATAAAATGGTCGATCTCCTCGCGCTCGATAAGAGGAAGATCGCTGGTGAGCACAAACACCGCCTTATCGGATTCCGGCGATTTTTTCAAATCTTCTTCGCTTGCGCCTTCGTGGTAATCTGCAAAGGTGGAAAGGGCTCCGTAATAGATGTTTTCGAAAACGTTTTTGCCCTGCTCCCAGACGCGGAGCGGCTTGGTCGCGGAAAATCCGGAAAGGGTCTTTTCCAAGCGTTCTTTAGGACCCACCACGGTTGTCGAGCTCACGGTCTCCGAACGATCCAGGGCCTCGATCACCCAGAGGAGCAGTGGCTTTTCCCGGTAAAGCAGGAAAGCCTTGTTGTCCCCCAGTACGGGCACGGAGGACTCGCTGTCCCCCGCAAGTACCAATGCGTCGAGTGTTCTCATTGTGCCGCGTTCCTTTGAATCTGATGATTATAACATTTATCCGCCCAGGCTTAAGGCGCCCTGCGGGCACTGTATCACGCATGCGCCGCAGGAAAAACATGCTTCCCGGTCCCGGAAGGTGATCTTTTTATCTTCATCCAGGTCATCGTACACACCCAGCGGACAGACCTCGGAGCAGGTGCGACACCCCGAGCATCTGTCATGATCGAGCATCAGGCTTCCGCTCTCCGTCCCCTTCATAAGCCCCGGTAAGCTGTTTATGCCCAGCGACTTTACAAGGTTCATGGGGTCGGACTTTTTTCCCGAGGCAGTGCCGGCAAGATCAAACCCGGCTGCCAGGAATATGCCGAAGCCGGCGATGTACCAGCCCCAGTCGCGCAGCGGGTCATCATATACCAGCCAGTCCACTCCCATCCATGCCAACACCAGGGCAGCACAGGCAACCAGGGCCTTGCCCCATCCCGTGCGAGCTGGTATGAGGTTGATGCCCGCGTAAAGTATCGCCGCAGCCCCCCAGAACAAAGCGGTGAAGCCAAAAAGGTACTCGCGAAAAAAGATCACCACTACAACTGCTATCACCAGGTAAACGGGAAAGTTCATGGACAGGAACATGTCCGCCCGGTGGCGGGAATCGAACCTTGTCCGGCACATCTGCTCGGTCTTTTTCTTCCCTTCCTCCAGGTAGGCGGGGATGTCCGCGGCCTCCACCGGACCGAAGCGGGCGTGGAAGCCGGTCTCCTCCTTGATCGCCTTCCGGTCCATGCCCGGCGCTGAGAGCTGGGGAAGAATAAGCTCGCGGTGCTCGACCTTGTCGGCAAGACCGCTTATCTTGACCGCGTCAATAACCCGCTGGTGGGTAAAGGTCTTGCCGGCGGCGGCGCACCAGACGTTAATGCCTTCCGAGTTAGCAACCAGCACCCACAAATCGAGGTCCTCCACCGCTTTTAAAAGACGCTTTATGGTAAGAGAAAAATTGCAGGTTACCAGCACGGGAGAATTGCGGTCCGGAAAGCCCGACCAGTAAAGCCCGGTGGGCGCGGCATGTCCGAACCATCGGAAAAGATACGCCACCAGCCATCCGCCAACGCCCATTACCCTTCCTTTTTCGCCACCAGGTACAAAAAGCTGTCCAAGGCGCTCCGCTCCGCTTTTTCCACTTTGAAGCCCGCGGCGAGGACCCGGTCTTCCAGTCCGTTGACCGCGTGGGTGGTGGTCTGGGTAAATACAAAGGTGATGATCAGAAGCGGCGCCCGTACCAGGAAATGAAGGAGCCGGTTTCCAAGGCCTCTGGGCTTTGCCTCGCAAGCAACGGCCAGGGTTCCGCCGGGCTTCAAAACGCGAAAGGACTGCTGCAAGGCATAAAACTGTTCGTCGGGATAGAGCTCGGAAAAAACCAGGGTCGAACAGACCGCGTCGAAATTCTCGGACGGCAGACGGTCCATGCCGGCCACACCCATCTCTTTGAGCTCGATGCGATCGCCGAGCCCCTCCCGCTCGATCTTGTCGGCAGCTACCGACAGCATACCGGCCGAAACGTCGAAGCCAAGCACCGAAGCCCCCCGCCGGGCGGAAAGAACGGCCATGGAGCCGGTCCCTACACCTATCTCCAGGACCCGCGAACCCTCGCTCACGTTCTCAGCAACCAGCTTCTCCTTCACCCGCTCCGAACGGCCCATGCTGAGCCACGCAATGCCACGGTCATAGCGCTCGGGCTGCGACTCCAATATCTTCATGTAAATGTAGCTGGACAAAACAGGTCCCTTATCCGCAAAGACTTTATCTGCCCGATCTTATCACGGCAGTAAGCGCAGGGAAAGCGCAAGGCAAGGCCAAAAAAGACATCTTAAACTTATGGCCCGCCAGGTGGCATCAGTATTGCTCGGCCGGACGACCGCGCTCGCAACCGGTGTCGCTCGCACGGCATGTGTCTTTCAGAGCTTTAATAAAAAATTACTCTTTGTCGGCTCCCTTTAGCTCTTCGGGAGGCACGGCAGTGGGAAGGAAAAGAACCTTTCCTTCTACCCGGAACTCGTAGATTATCTTCTGCGCTTTTTTTGTGTTCAACCACTCGATAAGATGCATAGCGTCTTTGTAGTTGGACTCCGGCCAGCGTTCCGGGTTGACCGCTATTACCGCGTACCGGTTATCAAGACGCGGGTCCCCCTCGAAGACTATGTCGAGATCAAGGTTCTTTTTAAGTGCCAGGTATGTCCCCCGGTCGCAAAGTATGTACGCCCTTCGCTCGTCAGCAATGCGCAATGAAGCGCCCATGCCCTGCCCGGTCTCCAGGTAGTCGTCTTCCGGGTGACCGGAAACCTGCTTCCAGAGCTTGAGCTCCTTCTTATGAGTGCCCGATTCATCGCCACGCGAGACAAAAACCGCGCCTTGCTTCTCCTTTAGAATCCGGAGCGCAGCTTCGAGGTTCTCCGCGTCTTTTATGCCCGCGGGGTCGGCAGGAGGGCCCAAAAGCACGAAGTCATTTTTCATAAACGGGGTCCGGTGAACGCCGTAGCCTTTTTTAACGAACTCCTTCTCCGCGTCGGGTGCATGGACCATGACCGCGTCGACGTCGCCGTTCTCGGCGAGCTTTAAAGCCTTGCCCGTGCCTACAGCAATCACCTGCACGTCGGTGTTGTACTGTTTTTCAAAAGCGGGCAACAAGTAATCCAGCAGTCCCGAGTTCTCCGTGCTGGTGGTCGTCGCCATCTTGAGAACGCGGGGCTCTTTTTCCCCCGCAGACGAGATCCAGCCCGAAACACAGATCGCCAGCAAAACCGTACCTGCTAAGACCGCCCTTTTCATGAACTCTCCTTTCGCGTTAATTTAACTTGACCGGATTGATTCGTACCGGCCGTTCTACTCAGTCGCGGCACATAAAAACCCGTCCCGGGAATAGGGGACGGACAAATCCTCAATCCTCCTTTCCAAACGCGGGAGGCCCGGCCGTTTCCAGCCTGACCCTTTCGGTCCCGGCGCCGTAAAGCATGTTATTTTAAAAGTTCGCCACGCGCCGGGGCTCGGACGCCTTTTACTGAGTGTATCCCGGCCGGGAATTCCGATCAAGATTTGCAGGTAAGAGTTTCCGTTATTGACCGTCGATTGCAAAGCGGTTATATTCAGTAGCAACATTCTTTCTGGGAGGCATATCATGAGCAGGCCGGGATTTTTTTCCAGGATCACAAACCTCTGGCGGGGCATGTTTTCCGGCTGGATCGGCCACAAGGAGCAGAGCAACCCGGAGGCCGTATACGAGTCAGCCATCAACCAGCGTATTCGGCAGTATGAAGAGCTCAAGAAGGCGGTGTCCGGTATTGTCTATCTTCGCAACAAGCTTGCCGCGGAGTTGGAGGAGAAGAGCAACGAGCTGAACTCGCTGCAGGACCAGATAATGGTGGCGGTAGACAAGGGCGAGGACGAGGCCGCGCTTGTACTTATCCAGAAGCGTGATGAGTTGAACAACGAGGTCGAGCGCCTTAAGAAGGAGGCGGAGCAGACCTCGCACGAAGCCGAAGATGCCAAGAAGAGCCTCGAAGAGTTCCAGGGCGAGATCGAGCGACTCCGTCGGGAAAAGGATCAGGCGATCGCGCGGCTGGCCACCCTCGAGGCCCGCAAGCGGGTCCAGCAGCAGTTTGACAAGCTTTCACCCGAGGCCGACATGAGGGCGCTCGAGTCAGTGCGCGAGCGCATCCAGAGGCTCTCTGCGGAGCTGGACTCCGCACGCGAGCTCCAGGACAAGAGCCTCGACGAGAAGCTAAAAGAAATCCGCCAGGAGTCGTCTGTGGCCTCAGCCCGGGCACAGCTCGAAGAGCTCAAGAAGTCCCGACAGGAGAAGAAGAAAGAGCCCGGCAAGGTCGAGAAAACCATCTGAACCCGATGTTCCCGGCCATGGTAACAGGACGGTCCCCCCGACGATATGCCCGCTTTTCAGGGTACCCGTGCCTGCCGTCAAGGACCCGCCCGAACTTGTGATCAAAAAAGCCGAACATCTCCTCCAGGAAAACCGAGGCACCTTGATAGGAGAGCATATTGCCGAGTTTATTTCCGAGGGCAAGGTGACCGTGCGGCGCGGATGAGGGACCTGAAGACAGCCGCCTGGTCCGGTCTTTTCTTATAAAGGAGTTCCGGGTGCCACTGCACTCCCAGGATATAAGAGTGTCGCTCGCTTTCGATTGCCTCTATAACTCCGTCCGCGGCCCGCGCGCCTACGCGGAGTCCTTTGCCCGGCTCTTTTATGGCCTGGTGATGGGTGCTGTTCACTCCTATGCTTAAGCTCTTTCTCCTGCCGCCAGAGATAATGCGATGTAGCAGCGTGTCCCGCTCGACCCGGACCTGGTGCGCTTTTCCGGACTCCCTGTCTTCGCACTGGTGCTCTCTGGATTGGGGCTTCTCTTTCATGATGTCCTGGTAGAGCGAGCCTCCGAAGACCACGTTGATAAGCTGGTGGCCGCCGCAGATGCCGAGGACGGGCACGTCTTTTCTGATCGCCGCCCGGAGAAGGTACAGCTCGAACCTGCTCCGCTCCGGCTTCAGAGTCCCGAGCCACGGCTTTTCTTGCTCTCCGTAGAACTCGGGGGGAACGTCGAAGTTTCCGCCGGCAAGGATAATGCCGTCCACCCGCTCCAGCATGACCTTGATCCTGCGCTTGTCGTCCGTCACCGGCAGTATTACCGGCACCGCGGCATGGTCCAGCACGGCCTTCAAGTAGCTGTCCCACAGCAGCACGTACTTCTCATCATGGGTGCGGGTTGACAGCTCGGAGCCGTCATGGGTGTCCGGCGTTATGCCGATGATGGTTGACATCAGGACCTCCTTAAGACCTCGCCGGTGCGGACGCCGGTGAGCTTTCCGTCTTCCGCCACCGGCCTGCCGTTTACCAGCACCATGTCAATGCCCTCAGGGTACTGCTGGGGGTGGTCATAGGTGGCCCGGTCTTTTATCTCGGCCGGGTTGAAAAGCACCAGGTCGGCTTTTCTACCTTCACTGATGACCCCCCTGTCGCCGATTCCCATGATCTCGCATGGAAGCGAGGTCATCTTTCTTATGCACCGGGGAAGATCGAGCCAGCCTTTTTCTTTGACCACCCAGGAGAGCATCCGGGGCATGGTACCGAAGGCCCGGGGATGGGGCTTGCCTTCGGAGAGATAACCGGTGTGGGTCCGCACGGCAGCGTCCGAGCCAATGGCAGTCCACTCCTTGTTATATATCCTTTGCAGGTTGTCACCGGACATGGTGTGATACACCGCGCCCACCCGGTCCTTGGCTTCGTAAACCAGCCGGCAGACAAAGTCCACCGGGTCCGTGCCTTCGTCTTTTGCCGCGCGGGCCACGCTTAGCCCTTCATAACGGTTGAGCTCATCGTGAAAGACCTGGGAGACCACGACCCGCTCCCACCTGTCCGAATAATCTTCGCGCTTTTGAAGCTCCTCGCGCATCCGGCTGCGTGCCTGCCGGTCAGCAAGCCTTTGGAAGAAAGCCTCTTTGCCTCCCTCGAAGACCCAGGGAGGGAGTGCAGCAGAGAGCTGGGTAAAGCTGGCCAGGTAGGGGTAGCGGTCGGCGTGGAGTTCAAGTCCCTGCTCGCGGCCGGACTCGATAAGCTCGAAGACCGCGTCCAGCTTTCCCCAGTTGGGAACACCCGATGTCTTCAAATGGCTTACCTGGAACCTGACGCCTGCGCGCCGGCATATCTCTACCGACTCCCGGATAGACTCGATGAGCTCTTCGCCTTCGCTCCTGATGTGAGAGGCCACCACTCCGCCTCTCTCCGCCACGATGCGGGCCAGGTCTACGATTTCGTCCGCGGATGCGAACGAGCCCGGCGCATAGGTAAGCCCCAGGCTCATGCCGAAGGCGCCCGCGTCCATTGCTTCCTTTGTCATGTCCAGCATTGCCCGGCGCCGGTCAGGGGTGGGGGGCCTGCTGTCGAGGCATCCCGCGGATGCGCGGATGGTGTTGAAGCCGGTAAGGGGGACGTAGTTCATGGCGAGCGGCGTTGCGAAGAGCCTTTCCATGTACTGGCTGAAAGTCTCCCAGTCCGCGTCGAGATCGTAGAGCTCCTTGTGGGTGCCGTGCCGGTCGCGGGCGAGCTCTCCCCTTATAGGGGCCGCGGAGTAGCCGCAGTTTCCGCCGACCTCGGTGGTCACCCCTTGCAGGACCTTGCTGTCGCAGCCGGGCAGGATAAGCACGAAGTAGTCCGAGTGTCCGTGGATGTCCACGAAGCCGGGAGCCAGCACCAGCCCGTGGGCGTCTTTTATGCGGGGTGCGCTTATTTCTGCGGGCGCGGATATCGCTGCAATGGTATCATCCTTTACGGCCACGTCCGCTTGAAATCCGGGCCTGCCGGTGCCGTCCACTACGAATGCGTCTTTTATAACCAGGTCAGCTTCCATGTTTACACTTATAACAGACGGGTTCTTCGCGGCTAAAGCCGCTCGCACGGAACACACTATCTCCCGGGTTACACTATCTCCCGGGTTACATCACCTTAGAGAACATGACGAGCAGGCTTGTACATTTGCAATCACTAAAAGTAGTGAACGGGTCACTTTTCATCTTTTACCGGCTTTCCGATCTTTCCCAGCTTGATTGCGCACAGCTCTCCGCACATGGAGCAGACCGACTCGTCGGAAGGCGGTATCTGGGACCTTATCTCCCGGGCCTTTGCCGGGTCTATGGAGTTTTCCAGTTGCTTCTCCCAGTCCAGGGCGTTGCGGGCCTCTGACATCCTCCGGTCCCAATCGGAAGCGCCGGGCAGGCCCCTGGCTATGTCCGCGGCATGGGCTGCAATGCGGGTCGCGATAATTCCTTCCCGGACGTCCTCCACCACGGGAAGCCGGAGGTGCTCGGAAGGGGTCACGTAACACAGGTAGTCCGCTCCCGCCCACGCTGCAAGCGCTCCGCCGATGGCGCAGGTTATGTGGTCGTAACCCGCGGCAATGTCCGTAACCAGCGGGCCCAGCACGTAGAAGGGGGCGTTGTTGCACAAGCTCTTCTGCACCCGGATGTTGGACTCGATCTGGTGCAGGGGGATGTGGCCCGGCCCTTCGATCATCACCTGCACGCCGGCGTCTCGCGCCCGCGAGCAGAGTTCGCCCAGGATGATCAGCTCCTCTATCTGGCCCCTGTCGGTGGCATCGGCTATGCAGCCGGGCCGGAGACCGTCGCCCAGGCTGAGGACCAGCTCGTATTCACGGGCGATTTCCAGTAGCCTGTCGAACTGCTCATAGAGCGGGTTCTCCGCGTGGTTATAACGCATCCAGCCTATGGTCAGCGAGCCTCCGCGGGAGACCACGTCAAGAACGCGGCCCTCCTTTTCAATGCGCTCCACCGACTGAAGGTTGGTGCCGCAATGCACGGTGATGAAGTCAACGCCGTCGCGGGCGTGGTCCTCGATGGACTGGAACAGCTCGTCAGGCTCCATCTCCACCACCTTGCGGCCGGAAGACGACACGTCTACTGCCGCCTGGTAGATGGGCACCGTGCCCACGGGAAGCATGGTGTTCCCGATGATCGAGCGACGGAGTTCCCGGAGCGGCCCGCCGGTGGACAGGTCCATGACCGTGTCCGCTCCCGCTTCTTCGCTGACCCGGAGCTTGGCGAGCTCCTCGTCAAGGTCAAACCTGTCGCGGCTGGTGCCGATGTTCGAGTTCACCTTGACCCGCAAACCGGCGCCGATGGCCACAGGCTTCACCCGCTCCCGCACCCGGTTGCGGGTCAATACTATGGTGCCCGACTCGATCCCCGCCCGGATGAAATCGGCTTCTACTCCTTCCACTCCGGAGGCCTCTTCCATCTCCGGCGTGATCCTGCCTTCACGGGCTTTATCCAGCAATGTCCGCCTATCACTCAATTTGTCCTCCCAAACTTCGCCATATAAATACTACTGCCCCTCATCTCCATGCCGGTCCGTGCGGGGGGCTGTCATATAAAACCTGTTGCTGATACCCTTTCATGATCGCTTCTTTCATGCTCCGGGCCGCCTCGCCAGGATGCGGATGCGAAAGCACAAAGGAGATGAAAGCCACGCCGAAAGAGCCGCATGCCGCGCACTCGGCTGCCCGGGCAGGACCGATACCCCCGATGGCGAAAAGGGGAGTTGATGTGGAGGCAGCGGCTTCTTTTAACCGGTCCAATCCCTGCGGATCGCCTGTACCCTTCTTGGACGCGGTCTCGCAGACCGGCCCGAAAAAGATGTAATCCGCGCCCGCTTTCTCAGCCTGTCTCACTTCATCAAGGCTATGGACGCTGACTCCGATAAGCTTTTCCTCTCCGAGCAGCCGGCGCGTGTCCTTTATCGAAAGTCCGCTGCCGGGCAGATGTATGCCCGATCCCAGCGCCATGGCCACGTCCGCCCGGTCGTTTATGATAAGCTCGGCGCGGCCCGTGATCCGTTCCTGGAGCGTTTCCCCGAGCTCGAAAAGCTCGCGGCCGCCCAGGTCTTTTTCCCGGAGGACCACGGCGTCAACACCGCCGTCAACCGCCCGAGAGACCGTCTCCACCAGGCCGCCACCTGCAATCAGCTTGCGGTCAGTCACCAGGCACAGTCTAAAATTTACTTTAGGACTGCTTGATCCTGCCATTTTGCAGAGGCCTCTCCTTTTTTCCCTTCATTTTTAAATATTAACATAAGCTCTGAGCTCCCACCAGTTATCGGCTTGATGTTTGGAGGCTCCGGCCCTAGTATAGGGGTATGATCAAGGCGGTGGCATTCGACCTGGACGGGACCATAACCCGGCCTTTCTTGAACTTTGCAAAGATAAAGCTCGAGATCGGCGTGGCCCTGGGCAGGCAATCGTTGCTGGACCAGTTAGAGTCGCTTCCCGCGGAGGAGAGGCAGCGCGGCCTGGCGGTACTGGAGAGGCACGAGACAGAGGCGGCACGAAACGCTGAGTTGAACAGCGGGGTCCGCGAGCTTCTCGAGCAGGTCCGCGAGCTTGAGCTTCTGTGCGCGGTCATAACCCGGAACTCGAAGCGGTCTACTGACGCGGTGTGCGAGAAGCTCCAGATTTGCTTCGACCACGTCATTACGCGGGACAGCGGCCTGCCCATCAAGCCCGACCCGGCGCCGCTTCTGTTTCTGGCCTCGGAGTGGGGTGTTGTGCCCTCGGAGATACTGATGGTTGGAGACTTCCTTTACGACGTCCAGTCCGGCAAGGCAGCGGGAAGCCCCACCTGCCTGGTGACCAACGGCAGGGAGATGGATGACACAGCAGGCGCTGATCATGTAGTTGAAAAGCCGGAGGAGGTTATTCCTCTTTTGAACGGCTGGTGTAAAGGCTAGTGTCTTGTCAAACTTACACTGACGCATTATGTGCGAGCGGCGGAAGTCGCGACTAAAGTCGCTCGCACAAAAACTATTTGTCTTGTAAGCGACGGAAAACTATTTGTCTTGTAAGCGACGGAAAACGCTTTACAGAACACTAGTACTGCGACCGCCAGTTAATGTCGGGTTGATTACCGTCAACCAATCACTATGGCCGCCCGGTTTGACATGCGACCCGACACAAAGGCGCGGTCAAAGTACTAGAGCTTTGAAAGGAAAAGTTGCTTTGTGATGTCTGTTATGGACGGGCTTGTTTACAGACTTGGTATTGACAAGGAAAAGCTCCGGGAGTCGATAAGAAGGGACCTGGCTTATATCACCGGCTGCCGGCAGGACGGCTTTGCGATGGATCCCCTTGCGGGCGGCGCTTCAGTGCGCGGTTATGCCCGTGTCCGCACCAACAGCAGTGAAGACGAGAGCATGGTGGTGATGATCCTTTCCGACCCCGACCCGGCGCGGGGCGTGGAAGAGGTCATGGCCCAAGGGTCAATAACCGAGCTGCCGTTTATTAACGTGCATCGCCACTTCTGTTCCTGCGGAGTCAACACCCCCCGCATCCTCTATTACAACCTCGAGCAAGGCCTGGTTTACCTGGAGGACCTGGGAGGCGAGCATCTCCGGGACTATGTACGAGAGCGGGGCCCGGACGCGCCCCAGCGCGGGTTCGAGCGGGCGATAGACGAGCTTATTAAGATTCAAGTGGATTGCACGCGTGCAGAGGTCCCCGATTTTTTGGGTTTCATGGTCAGGTTTGACTTCGATCTTCTCATGTGGGAGCTCGACCACTTCACCGAGCACGCCATAAGGAACCGCTTTCCGGGCGCGCTTTCCGAAGAGGACGAGCGACTGATTCGCGGCCATTTCGAGTCCATCAGCCGCGAGCTTTTGCAAGGACCTTACGCCCTCCAGCACCGCGACTATCACATGGACAACCTGCTTTTTCACAACGGCTCTATCCGGGTGATAGACTTCCAGGACGCGCTCATGGGGCCGCTGGCTTACGACCTGGCTTGCCTGCTTTACGACCGCGACACCTCCCATGTTCTCGGAGACGATCTGATTGACTACCTGGTGGAGTACTACCGCAAGGCTTATGAAAACAGGAGCGGTTATGAGCTTTCTCCCGGTCTTCTCCGTCGGAACTTCGAGCTTTGCGTTATCCACCGCATGCTCAAGGTGGTGGGCCGTTTTCATTATATTGACCGGGTAAAGAAACGCCCGGAGTATCTCGAGTTCATTCCCTACATGCTCCCGGCCATCTGCAGTTACCTGGGCGGTGACAAAGAGCACGCGCGTCTCTTGGACGTTTTCTGCAGGTATCTTCCCGAGCTGGCTTAAACGTGGGAGGAGCTATGAAGATAGGAGTAATTTCCGATACGCACATCCACGGTGGAAGCTATCATCCCAAGAAGCTGATGAGCCGTTTCATAAACAAGGTTTCCCAGCAGGCGGAGGACCTCTGCGAGCTTGTCAGTCCCTGGTTTAAAGACGTTGATCTCATCATCCATGCGGGCGACTTCGTGTGTTACCAGGTTATAACCGCGCTGGAGGAGTTCGCTCCGGTCGAAGGTGTAGCCGGCAACATGGACCCTCAGGAGGTCCGCTCCCGCCTTCCTGTCAAGACGGTTGTCAAGGCCGACAGTTGCAAAATCGGAGTCATCCACGGCTACGGTGCACCGCACGGCCTGGAGACCAAGCTCCGGCCGGAGTTCGACAACGTGGACTGCATAGTGTTCGGACACACTCACCATTCTTTCAACCAACAGGTAGACGGCGTCCTCATGTTTAACCCGGGCAGCCCCACGGACAAGAGGTGGGCCCATTCGCGCTCCATCGGCATCATCCATGCGGGCAAGTCGCTGGAGTGCGAAAACATACCCCTCGACTGAAAGAGGTCTTGGAGGGGGCTTGATCATTTGCCTGCTTTGCTTGTTTTGCCCGGACTGCCCTTGCGCAAAGGGTTTCTATTTTGTATTCTATGCTCACTTTGCAAAGATGGCTGTTAAGCCCGGAGAACCTTTCTAACCAGTGCTCTGTCAAGCTTACACTGACGCATAGTGTGCAAGCGACGGAAGTCGCGACTAAAGTCGCTCGCACGAAAAATATTCATCTTGTAAGCGACTAAAAACCTTGACAAAGCACTAGTTCCAGTTGCAAAACTCCGTTTTTGGAGTGCGCCTGCCTGTGCCGGACACGCCTGCCTGTGCGGACACGCAGACAGGGCAGACAGGAAAGCTTGCTTTCGCTTTCATAAGTTCCGGCTTGCTGGAACTTACAAAAAGACGCCTCGTAAACTGTGAGCCTTTTGTGGAGCGCATCTGCGGGAAGCAAGCTTCCCGGCGGAGAAAGCGGCAGCAAGCTGCCGCAGTCCAAAACAGCGCCGCAAAAGTAAATTAAATCTCCGTTTCGCAAAAGGCACTAACTATGAATGACAGAGAGAAGATACTCTCCAAGGTGGACGTTTTTTTCGGGCTTGCTTCCCGCGAGCGGGAGGCTTTGCTGAACTCTGTCTCAGAGATCAAGGTAGAGCCTAAAGCTCCTTTGTTTACAAGGGGAACTGCCGCTGAGTTCGCTTATGTCATTTTCAGGGGCCAGATAAAGACATTCCGCAAAGGGCCCAACGGCCGCAATTTCCTGGTGGATTTTTTCCGTGAAGGGGAGCTTTTGGGCTATGAGTCGGTTCTTTTCGGAGGCGAGCACGAAGTTGACGCGGTTTGCATCAGTCCCAGTTTGGTGCTTGCCGTGCCTTCCTCGACGCTTCGGGAGTCATTGGAGTCCAATCCCCGGATGGGGGTAGCCCTGAGCGCCCTGGCTGCTTCCCGTGCCCGCGCCTACCGGGAGCGGCTTTGCCTGATGGGGACCTGCCCCGTGCAGGTCCGGCTCTTTTCCGTGCTGCACGGCCTGGCCCGCCGTTTCGGCCAACGCCACCAGCAGGGAACCATGATCGGCATCAAGCTCACCCACCAGGACCTGGCCAATTACATCGGGGCATCGAGGGAGACCGTGTCCCACCTTCTTTCCAAATTCCGGGAACAGGGGATCATCGCCAACAACGTGCGCAGGCTGGTAATACCCGACATGAAGACCTTGAAGAAGCTGGCGGAACAAAAAGAGTGAGCAGCCGCTCGAACAGCGGATAAGCGACGCTCCGCTAGTGTTCTGTCACTCGAAAAAAGGGGAACGGGCCCAATGAAGATCGCGGCTAAAGCCGCTCGCACGATTATTTCCTGTTCCCCAAAAGCTTTTTTCTATTCCTCAAAAAGCTTTTGACAAGACACTAGTGCCCTGTCAAGCGTTTTTTGTCGTATCCAATATCGTTTTCGGGTTTTTCTGTGCAGTGAATGTGCAGTGATGAGTCTGGTTTTTGGGTGGTTTTATTGTGTCCGGGTATTGACCGGGTAGGCTTGGAGCTTATATTTTTGGAATCGCTCCAAGGTGCTTCACTGTGCTGGTTATGGCCGTTTATGTCCTTGGATTGTCCGGAAGTGGTAGACGTAAAAATGGCGGAGAGCGAGGGATTCGAACCCTCGGAGCAGTTTTACCCGCTCACACGATTAGCAATCGTGCGCCTTCAGCCACTCGGCCAGCTCTCCGCGACTTTATGCAGCCTTTCGATTTCTTCGCCCCTATGGATCGTTTTTCAAGGCTGCAGGATATATTTACTCTTTGGCGGAGGAGGTAGGATTCGAACCCACGGAGCGGGGTTACCGCTCAGCGGTTTTCAAGACCGCCGCCTTCAGCCACTCGGCCACTCCTCCGCTTCCCCAACCTCCTCACAACCGTTATTGTAATGGTTATACAAAACCTGTCAAGTCGAGAAGTTGGTCAGGGGGCAACCATTGCGCTAATTGACTGGATGCCGCCATCGTACTATGGTATTTCCATTTCCGGAGGTGGAAATGGAAAAGGTCCGTCTGGGAATTATCGGTTGCGGCAGGATATCCGATCTTAACGTGCTGGGATACCTGGACCATCCGTGCTGCCGGATCATGGCGGTTTGCGATACTGATGGGGATTTGTCCCGCTCCAGGAAGGCGCAGTGGAGCGCGGAGCACTGCTGCACCGATTATCGCGAGATCATCGAGTCCCCTGATATCGATGCAGTGGAAATACTCACCCCCCACCGGCTGCACCACCAACTGGTCCTGGAAGCGGCGCGCGCGGGCAAGCACGTTTCCGTTCAAAAGCCGATGAGCATAACTCTGCACGAGGCTGACGAGATGATCGCCGCCTGCCGGGAGGCGGGCGTCAAGCTTAAGGTGTTCGAGAACTTCGTTTTTTACCCCCCCTACAGAAAGGCCAAGGAGATCATGGAGGACGGCGGCATCGGGGAGCCGCTTTCCATCAACCTGAAGCTCGGCAACGGCATCGGCGGCTGGTGGGTCCCTTTAAAGACCTGGCTGTGGCGACTGAACCGCGAGGAGTGCGGTGGCGGGCCCGCGGTGTATGACGACGGCTATCACAAGCTTTCCATATCCCGCTTTTTCCTGGGCGACATCGACTCGGTCAAGGCTTGGATCGACTACACCTTCGGGGTCATCGACATGCCGTCTCTGATCTCCTGGCGCTACAAGGCGGGACCGCGTTTAGGGGTGTGGGACATCAACTCTTCTCCGGGCATGCTTTCGCAGGGCAGGTACTACACTGCTGACGAAAGGGTCGAGATCACGGGCACAGAAGGCTACTTGTGGATAACCCGCTGTACGTCCCGGCTTTTGGAGATTCCGCCGCTATATCATTACCGCGACGGCAAGAGCGTGGCTTATGATGACATGCGCGACGACTGGGCGGACTCTTTCCACGACTCGGGCTGGGACTTTATCGACAGCATATTGGAGGACCGGGATCCGGTGCTTACGGGTGAGGACGGCCGTTTCCTGATGCAGTTTTGGCTGGCGATAGACAGGAGCTGCGAAGAGGGCCGCGAGGTAAGGTTGGAGGAGATCGAGCCATGAAGCTCAAAGACAGACTGCTGAAGGCTGTTACAGTTGCCGGGTTCAAGGTTTTCCGGGCCATGGTGCATCACCTTTCCGACCGGAACCTTGGCCGGCTTTTCCGCGGCGCAGAGCGGCTCGCCTATGCATTTACAGGAGACAAGGAGGTGAAGATGGCGATAGGCGAAGTTGCCGACATCTTCGAGACGGGCCCGCCTTTTACCACCACGGTACGGAGGATGTTTCAAAACGGACAGGCGGAACTGGTGGCAAGCTCGATCCGGTGTCTGCGCAGGCCGTCGCCTTATGGAGCGAAGTGAGAGAGACAGTGCACTCTTGCGCCGGCAAGCTTTGCATCTCACTGGAGAGCAATGAGAGTGCTTTGTTCGGATGTGCTCTATTAAAGGGGTGATTATGGGATTTTGGAGCAGGCTGACGGGTGAGGTCGAGAAGAACCCGCGGGTCAAGGTTGCGGTGATCGGCGAAGGTGCAGAGCGTGACCGTCTGGTGCAGGCCTACAGCCGGAGGGAGGACGTGGAGCTTATAGCAGTGAGCTCTTCTTCATCCTCCGAGGAGGTGATCCACTCTCCCGGCCTTGCCGCCGTGGAGCTTGTTGTCCCTTCCAGGGAGAGGTTTGGCCTGGCTTGTAATTTTATAGGCGCGGGGGTTATGACCTCCCTGGATGTGCCGGCAACCGCTGCGGACCTTGACAAGCTGTCCGCCCTGGGACGGGCATACAACGTGCCGGTGCGCTATCGCCTGCTTCCGCTTTACTACCCGCCATACCGGGAGATAAAAAGGATACTGAACGAGGACTGGCTGGGTCTTCCCATCAGCTTGAAGCTCGCAGCCCGCCGCGGCAAGGGGACGACGTATCCCGCGGAGATCGAGCCGGTATCATGGTTTAGGGAAAACGAGCTCGGGTTCCTCGCCCTGGCGCAATGGCTTATGGGGCCGGTGGAAAAGGTCTACTCGAGGCTCATGCCCTGCACGCCGGAAAAGCCGGTCTCCCAGGCGATAACCTGGAAGTACAGAAAACCGCAGCAGTACGGGTACTTTCATCTCGACTTCTGTCCGGGCCTTCATGTAAGGACTTTCGGCGAGCCCGTCCATCGCGCCATCGAGCTCACCTGCGCCGGCGGAGTGATCATGGCTACGCGGGGCGAAGCTCAGATGCTCCGCACGCCCGCGCTTCTGGTGCGCGGCAAGTCCACTGCCACAGCATTGGAGATGGTACCTGACGAGTGGGAAGATGTCTACTCCGGCCTTGCCGCCGAGACCGTGGAGATTATAAAGCAGAAAAGAAAGAAACTGATCGGCTCGGAAAAGCCGGTGCACCAGGCCCTGTCCCTGGTGTCTTCCGCGGAGCAGAGTTATAAAAGCAATAGTGAATCCTGGTGCACGTCTTCCACCCGGATATAGACGGAAGCCGGGGCTTACTCTTTTTTCGATGCCACTTCTACCATGCCGGCGCAGGCCGGGCAGGAAGGACGCCAGGTAGAGCTCTGCATGTCAAAGGCGCCGAAGCTTTTTCCTTTGTCGCGGGAGAGACAGACCAGGCCCGATTTGCCGAAAAAGTGCGCTTGTACTTCGTGACCGGCCTCAGAAAAGGACATGGAGCAATAGTTCTTCGCTTCGGTCTTGGACTCGCCGCACAGTCCCCTGGAGAGGCCGGTGCGGTTTTTCGCGCCCTCCGGCTTTGCCAGGCAACAGCCCGCCTTTCTCATGCCTGCCATTGCAAAGACAGAACCCGGCTGCGTCAAGGTTAGGTAGGGAGACCTCTCCTCCGGATGATGGACGGCAAGCATCCAGCCGGGAACCCCTGCGGCAAGCCAGCGCTGCCTCGAGTCCTCCGACGTATCAAAGGACGGATTCCTTTCCCAGGAACGGCGCGAAGCCTCTCCCTTCCACGGCGAGCCGTACTCCGCCAGGGCGCGGTTAAGCCAGACAAGCTCCCACATGGAGATCTCGGCACCGTCCGCCATGCCCAGAAGCTCCTCACGCATGAACTTCGGAGCGTCAACCAGGTCTTTATAAAACGACAAGGTCTTTATGGTCTCCAGCGAGCCGGGATGCTCCTTGCGAAGCGACTCAATGGACTGTTTGATCTCGGCAGAGAGCATGGCTCCGTGCTGATATCCCCTTTCGTAGGGTGTGCCGTAAAGGTGGACTATGGCTATGCCGGGAAAGAAAAGGAACCTTCCCTCCCCGAAGTGCTCGTGTTTTATCACGATGCTCGTCCGCTCGATAAGCGGAAAAATGGAGACCGGCGCGCAGCCTTGGAGAGCTTTCGCTTCTTTTTCCGGAACCCGGCCGGGAGAAGCATGAAATGAAAGGAGCGAAAAGCACAATGCAAGAAAGAGCATTGCCGGAGTCTTGATTTTGGAATCTCGCTGTTTGAAATATAGAAAGGACGAGGAGAGTTCTCTAACGCAGATGCGCAAAGCCTGAGACAAGTATCTTCCAGACGCGTTGGCCGCCTCAGGTCGATAGCAGGAGGCCGGTTTCCGTAAGCAAAGCTGATACCAGATAATCACGGTTGCCCTCACTTTAACTTCCGCAACTCCGTCGACGGCGACGCCTTGCGCATCAAGTAGAAAGTAATTTTCTTCTTGAGAAAGGCAAGTGTTTTCTTGACGCGGTGTTGCAAAGATGAGTCTTTGTGTGAAATATAGGTCTGATTCGGACGGAAGTAAAATCGGCACGCGCTCAAGTAACTCGGAGTACTTCGCCCGCCCTGACCAGCCGCCGCGATTTTACTGCATCTATGGCGGAGCATGTCACTATGGCGATCTCCTTGCCTTCTGACGCTGCGGGCTGGTAATCCGCTTCTTCACGCAAAGCCTTGCCAAAGAGGTCCACCATCTTTCCTACCGGGTCGTCAGGCTCGAACCTGGTCTCTTCGGTCTCGCCGTCCGTGGTCTGCTTGAACATAGTGATATCGTCACCGTTAAAATCGCCTTGGATCTCGATCCTACCGCGGTCGCCTTCAACCCGGATCGAGTGCTGTATCTCGCCCATGTCGCAACCGCCCACCGCAGTGCACAAGGACCCGTCATCGAAACGAAGGATTACGGAAGACAGGTTGTTGACAGGCGGATGACCGCTCTCCATGTTCATGCCGCCTACTTCCACGATCTTCTTCATCGCAAGCCAGTAGGCCAGGTCAATGGCGTGGGTACAGTAGCGCAACAGGGCAGCGGGTCCGGCCCGGTTCGAGTCCTGCCACCAGCCTGTAGGGATGTTCTCCGAGTCCAGAAAGCTGACCTCGAGGTAAAGGACCTCGCCGATGGCGCCCTCCTGAAGACGATCCTTGAGCTTCTCCACCGCAGGATGAAAGCGGCTCTGGAATGCAAGACCTACCTGGACTCCAGCCGAGCGGGCCTTCTCCTGCACTTTGTGGGCGCCATCAACGCTGAGAGACATGGGCGCCTCCATGAAAATATGCTTGCCCGCCTCGATGCTCTGCACAGCGTGGGGAACGTGCATGAAGTTAGGCGAAGAAATGTAGATAACCTCGATGTCGTCATCCCCAAGCATCGCCTCCAGGCTTTCGTACACCCGGAGCTCCGGCCACTGCGAAAGCTCATCACGAGCCCCTTCCGGGTCACGGCTGCAAGCACCGACTATCTTTGATCCGGGAGATGAAAACAAGGCGGGAATCATTACTTCACGAGCCCGCCGACCCTTACCGATAATACCCCATCCCAAACGATCCGACATTGTGCTTTAGCCTCCTTACTTCCGGCATATTCAATCCCCCGGAGACCTTTATCATTCTCCGGGAACGGTCCGAAACTTCCAATAGATAAGTTAGACTACAGGCTAAGTTTGTGTCAAGTGAAAATTAAAAATTTTTAATCTGAGAAAAAAGGAAAATTGCCGTGGACATGTTACATGGTCCGTTATAAATAGTATTATAAACTCCATGAGTGATTATATCGTGCTCTGCAAAAATAACGTCATAAGCGCTAACGCCTTACGTACCCACGTCTTACTTGCCCACGTCTTACGTATCCACGGCTTATGTACTCACGTCTTACGTGCGAGCGGCTTTAGCCGCGATAGACAAATGCTCCAGCGCGGAACTTTTGTAACATTATTTCTGCATAAATCAATGATCGCGATTCAGTCGCATCTTTCTTTCTTAAGTCTTTATCTCCCTGGCAAATAAAATGCACGGCAAGAAACAGATAGACCTTTTTCCATCAATTGCCGAAGCCGCGCGGCTGCCGGTCGAGTACACCCCGAGAAGCAGCGCTTATTTCGATGTGGCAAGGATTGTCCTTGCCAAGGGCTGCGACTCCTCTGAGCAGAGGCGGAGTTTCGTTGCCCGCATCTGCGAGCTGTACCCTGAAGCCCGGATAATCGAACGTCTTGACACTCCCCACAACCGCATAGACCTTGAGGAGACAGACCCTCTGCAAAAAGCTGCAAAAGGCAAGTCGACCCTGGTGTTCGGCGAGCACAAGAGCGCGGTCCGAAAGAGCGAGGAGCAAGGCAACGCCTGTCCCAACTACCGGCATTTCTCGCCGTGGGGGTTTTGTTTTTACAACTGCAAGTACTGTTACCTTTCCGGCACCAGGACAGTCTGGCACTCGCCTGTCGTGAAGATATTTCTGAACCTGCCCGATATTCTGGACCAGGTGGACAGAACCGCCCACCGAATAGGCAAGCCCACCGCGTTTTATCTTGGCAAGCTGCAAGACGGTCTTGCGCTTGATCCCTTGACCGGCTACTCCAGCGTGATGGTCCCTTTCTTTGCCGGCCACGAGTTCGCCAGGATGATTCTGCTTACCAAGAGCGCAGAAGTTGACGGACTTCTCGAGCTTGAACACCGAGGTCATATCGCGCTCTCCTGGAGTGTGAACCCTCCGGAGATAGCATCCTGTTTCGAGGAGAACGTGCCCCCGGTTGAAGAGCGGCTCCGCGCCATGCAGCGTTGCGCGGAAAAGGGCTATCCCGTGCGCGCGGTCATGATGCCTATGATCCCGGTGCCGGGATGGGAAGAATACTACGACAGGTTCATAAGGCAAATGCTTTCCCAAGTCCCCTTGCAAAGGCTCACCATGGGAGGCATATGCATATATAAAAGCGCCAGACATATGATGGAGAAAAGAATGGGGAAGAACAACCCCATATCCGCTGCTATTGATATGAAGTCTGCTGCTGAAGACGGCAGAGCAAGGTACTCGCCGGAGCTTCGGCAGAGGATGTACTCGATCATCATAGAGGCCTCTAAAGAGGTCCGGCCGGATATTGAGCTTGCGCTCTGCCTGGAGGAGATGCACATATGGGAGAAGCTCGGCCTGTCCCACAGCGTGGGCAGGTGTAACTGCGTGTGGTGAAATGGACCAGCCAAGCCAGTCTCCCGATTCCGAGTGCAGGTCCTACAAGGGGCCGGTGCTTGATTTGGTGGCTGATTATATCGACAAATATACGACAGGCCCGGTTTTGGCGTCACGCGATCATTATGGCGATCGGTTTTGGGGGTGCACTACGCCGTAGGGGTCCGGCTTCCGGCATCCCACCATGGCCATGTAATCGGCTCCCGG
>CAYQTK010000052.1:0-22450 GCA_964420375.1 uncultured bacterium | reverse complement strand
TAAATAAAGCCGAGACGGCCCCAAAAGGCTTTTGACTTTTTACGAGGGCATCAATCTTTAGTTCGACAAAACACGAGGAGGTGCGGTGAAGCAGGTAAGGGTAATACTATGCGGGATCGGCAAAGTAGGGACCGCTTTTCTCGAGCTTTTGGCTTCTCGGAGCTTGGACGTGCGGGAGAGCCACGGTATTGACTTCCATTTAGTTGCAGCGGTCGATGTGGGCGGAGGAGCTTTATGCAACGAAGGATTGGCAATTGCAAACCTCCTTGCTTATCTGAAAAGACCTGGAAAGCTGGATAGTTATCCTGATAGTGGCAGAACAGTGAACGGCCGACAGGCCATTGCCGATGCCCGGGCTGACGTGCTGGTCGAGGCTACTCCCACCAACTTGAAGGACGGTGAACCCGGGCTTACCCATATCCGTGCCGCGCTTGAATCGGGCATGCACGTGGTGTCCGCCAACAAGGGGCCCCTGGTTTTGCGTTATGCTGAGCTCCATGATCTGGCCCGAGAGAACCGCTGCAGTATAAAAATCGGAGCAGCCACTGCAGCAGCCCTGCCCACGGTGGACGTGGGTAATTATTGCCTGGCGGGCGCCAACATACTGGAGGTCCAGGGCATCCTTAACGGGACCACCAACTACATCCTTACCAGGATGGATAAAGAGGGGGTCTCGTATGAGCAGGCGCTCGAAGAAGCGCAACAAGCCGGCATTGCCGAGACCGACCCCTCCCTGGACGTGGAAGGATGGGACACCGCCAACAAGATGCTCCTTATCGCCAACCGGGTCATGGGGGCCTCGCTCAAACCCGCGGACCTGTCGGTGGAAGGAATACCCGGTATTGACCCGGCACGACTTCTGCCGGCCCGCCGGAACAACAAGGTGGTAAAGCTCCTGGGCACGGCTACAAGAACGCAGCACTCTACGAGCGTAAGGGTATGTCCGGAAGAGCTTGATATTGATCATCCTTTGGCTGCGGTCAACGGCTCGGAAAAGGCGATTACTTATATGACCGACACTATGGATCGGGTCACAGTAGTGGGCGGGAAGAGCTCGCCGGCGGGCGCTGCCGCAGCCCTTTACAAGGATTTGCTTAACATTTTCTGACGGACTCCTCTCAACAAAATCAGTAAAATCAGCACATATAGTTGTATTGAAAGTTAAGACACAATCTAGAAAATCATCAGAAATAATTGAATTATTTGCTAAACATAACATGCAATATTTGGGCGGGGAGAAGTCTTAAAACACAAAAATCTGAACTATTCGATTTATAACAAAAAAATTGTCCAGCAGGAGAGCAAAAATGGACAACTTCGAATACTATCTGGAAAAGCTGCTCGATAAGTTCAACCTCAGCCATATCAAAGGCACGTGGAAAGACGAGAGCATCAAAAGCGACCACCACATTGAGTTGTATGCAGCAGTGTTTGAAGCCGGCAGGAATAATCCCACAGTGGTGTTCATTCCGGGAACCTCCATCTACGCCCTATGTTATGCAGAGCTGCTTTACAAACTCTATAAGCAAGGGATCAACGTGGTCGGATTCGACCCCCGAGGTCAGGGAAGAAGCTCGGGCATTCGCGGCGACTATGCCATTATGGAACACGTGCGGGATGCTGAGGCCGCCTGTGAATACGCGCGAGAGCGATTCCAGGGACCCGTATATGTCATGGGCAGCTCCCAGGGAGGCATCGAGGCCTTTTACATGGCGGCAAAAGACAACGCCGCGGACGGATATATATGCCATAACATTGCCGAGCTCACCTCCCCCGAGAGCCTCCGGCTTACCCGGTTCGGGCCGGAAGGCCCCCTCCCCCAATGGATGAAAACCGTAAGCCCACTGACCATATCCTCCCTGCGGGCCGCCGCACGGGTGTTCCCTTTTGCCCGGCTGCCCATCGCCGCCTACCTGGACCTAAAAAGCGAGCCCATGAAAGTCTTCGGAAACGCCTGGAACTTTATCCTCCAGGACCCCCTGGCTCTTCGCTCCATCACCATCCGCGCGTTTGCCTCCATTGCCGGAACGCCCCTGCCGCGACCAGTGGAAGAAATCAGTGCTCCACTGCTCGTACTTCACTCCAGCGAAGACCATATCTTCCCCCAGGATTACGTAACCGACATCTACAACCGCCTCCGCTGCCCAAAAAACCTCAAGGTCTACCAGGCGCCACATCTCGTCACTATCGAGCATGTGCCCCAAATACTCCCCGACATCACCGAATGGATACGCCAGAGACCCGAAAACACAAGCAAGACATGACAGGAAAACCTCTCCGCTGAAAAGCCGGGGCTTCTGAGTGACCGAGTGAAAGTCCCGTATCCTTTCTCCTATCTTCGTTTTGGTGCCCCATTTCGAAGTGAGAAAAAAATGTTTCGGCCCGGAAAGCAATGTCCTTTGTTGCCGACATATTATAAGCTCCAGCTCCAAAAAAATGATCTGCGCGCGAGCGACTTTCAGTCAAGAAAAAAAAATGATCTGCGCGCGAGCGACTTTCTGTCGCGAAAAAAATGATTTGCGTGCGAGCGACTTCAGTCGCGAAAAAAACATACTCCTCTCTTACCTTCGCGCCTTTGTGCCTTTGCGGGAAACACTCATCTTCGTGCCCTTGGTGCGTAGTGCACCCACTTATCTCCTATATACGGCAAAAAAAGTTACACACCCCTTACCTTTTGTAATCACCCTCCCTGAAGCAGGCCAACCCAAAAGCAAAGCCTCTGTTTTTAAAAGCAGAAATGAAATGTATACTTTTCAGATTGACTCCCACCCGCGGTTATGGCAGGAATAGGATATTCTAATATATCGGAAACTTCGAGGCAGACATGGCGGTCCGGAACTCAAGAGCACAGGAAGATAAACAAGGATGCAAGACATTGGTCCAAGACCCCAAAAATAAACTGAATTGTAAAGGTCTAGCCCCCCTCCATACTGGACGAGCCCAAGCTGGAGCCTGGGGGGCCGGGAGGTCTATTCCAAGTGTTGATTCAGGGTTTCTAAAAGGTTTTTCAGGCGCCAAGAACCATGATGATCTAAAATTAATCAATAGAGAGCCAGTTGATCTCGGTCAGGCCCTGCCTGACTGACAGAAGGCCTATATGCCCCTGCTTGGGAAAATCGACGCCCGAGATATCAGCCCGAAGCACTTCTTTGCCTCCGGCATAGGCCGCCAGCTCTTTCTCGGTGAGAACTACCTTGAGCCTTTCCCACTCATCCGATTTAAGGTAGTAGTTTTTAGTCTTGATAAAATTTTGATACATACGACTTCTCAGCACCGAGAAGAAATTCGCTTCTCTTTCATCACAGCCTATCCTGAAGGTGAGCGCATCAGATTGACCGTCGTTCGATCCCAACAGGTTATTGGAGAAAGCGATGATCAACTCCGCGCTGTGGTCTTTTACCGGCTTGCGATGCAGTCTTGCCTTGGTCTCCACGGTCACCTTGCCATCTCTGTTAAGATCGTAAGTAAGGTCTCGAGTCCATAAATGACCATATCCGCTGATCCTCAAGATGCCATTCTCCACCCTGAAGGTTTCACAATTGTCGCACATCATCACCGGGTAGAAGCCGGCGAGTGTCTTATGCTTGGGCGCTTGGACCGCTTCACCCAAAACCAGACCCGCAAAGACAACCACAATAACTGCAACCATAATATTCACTCGCTTCATTTGCCCCTCCTTCTTGTTCTTAACTATACATAACGACTTAAATAAGTGCGCATGTTTAATTCCTGTGCGAGCGACTTTAGTCGCGATTAAAATCGCTCGTACATATGCATATTTTGAAATATGCGCAATTATTTGTGACGTTGTGTATAATATTATGAGATAACAAACCTTGCACCTGACCTTGAAGGATTACGGCGCCAAGTGACAATATGATAATGGCCGAGCAAATATTATTTTATATCATATAGCTGTAGTGTTTCAAGCCGTTCTCGATCCGGGCCTGCGACATGAGAGGGGGAGGTTCGAGAATTACACCGATTTTCAGGCTGGGAACGCGGCCGTCTCGGCCGCAGATAAAAGCGGGGACGCCTGCGCTCCCGGGGACGCCGTCGTTCCATCTGACCTTATTTCATGTCGCAGGCCCCTGGTTCGTTGAAGATCGAGACCGGGCCGGAGAGGCTTATCCGGCGAGGCGGGCGGTGTTATAAGCCGGGAGATCATCGAGATATTGGGGATTGTCAAGCGGATGAACAGGCGGCTCGTTGACCCGCGCGACCCCGACCTTATCATCCATCCGCTTCCCGAGCTTCCGCACACACCGAGGCGACCCTGCTTTTGCCTGTCTGTGCGTGTCCTCCTGCCTGTGCCGGACACGGCGGACAGGCACGCAGACAGGCACGCGCCGGCCTATAACATCGTGCACGCCGCGCGGGTGCTGATCGAGCGGGCCACCGGCTGCGGCTGGAGCCTTATGAAGGTGCGGGAGCGGCTGCTCAAGGCTGCCTAGTAGCGAATCCTGCTCCACGCCCGCTCCCAGCTAGACTCGCCCCTCGTTTCCCCAAAGGCCAGAAATTTCATTGTCCGCCCAAATGGAGGCCGGAGTACGCCTGAAACTCGCAAAAAAACTCGAAAGAGTGCCTCCCACAATGAAAAATCGCCATGAACCCGCCCTCATCACCTTTAGCTTGACTCCGTTGTCAAAGATATCGTATGGTTGACGACGGTCGGCTGCACAAAATCCCGCCTCTGCGGCGGTGCTATGAATAAGGTGGGATAAATATCTGACCCCCTCCAGACGCAAAAGGTTTACAAGAAACGACGCGGGCAGCGGCGCGTCTTGCGTCCGCTGCCCGGCCGGGTTGGAGGTGGCGTTGCGGGTTTTGAATTTTTATTTACGCTTACGGCGACACGCTCACGAAACCGTGGTGCAGTCCCGCCTGATACGTCGGCCATCCCACGTAAAACTCGCCCTGGCTGTCAACGAGATGGGGGGCTTTGAGAACAAGGTCCGTGGTTCCTGTTTGCTTGGCCCGGAAGGTGACGACGGCGAGCACACCGTCACCCTGTTGGCTCGAGGTCTGGCCCTGCTTGGACACGCCCACCATCAGCTTGCCGTTCTCAGCGTCCGAGTTGCGGAATCCGATGTGGGAGGTGGCTCCCGAAAGCACGCTGGAAGAGACGTCCACTTCAACCAGCTCGAGCTGCAAGGACCGGTCAAGTTGACATACTCAGCATCATTGTTTAGACCGTCACCGTCATAGTCCTCGGTGTTGTCCACTGTGTTCGCCTGCATGCACGAATAACTGTTCTCCCAGTCGTCAGGCAGTCCGTCCCCGTCCGAGTCTCCGGAGCCGCCCGGAGTGATGTCAAACTGGACAACGGGCACCTGATAATTCCTCGCAGGGGTGGGATTAGCTGTGCCGGCCCATGTTAGCGGATCACCGTAGCTGCTGTCGGTACGATAAGTTAAAGAGCGGTAATTGCCCGGGATGAAAGACCAGCAATAGCCATCCTCTTGGAGGACTGCAAATAGACTCATGGCTAAGAGCGTGCATGACTGTTATTCACCCACGGATTCTAAAGAGGAGCCTTTATGATTTCGGACTAAGAATTTATTTTCTAAATTGGTGAATTATATCTTGCAAAAAGTGGAAACGCCCTCTCTTCTTCGGGTCTTCCGCATTTACCGGATGGACCTTAAAAAACGGCACTTTCGGTCGAGCTGGCAAACCTCCGGGTTTTTATTTAAGATAGGGTGTGATGATCGAGGAAAACTTTTATCTTTGTCAGCCGGAGCCGGTTTGCGGCAAGGTTCCTTCCTGCGCTTCGTGTTGCGGCATTTACAACTACCGGGGCCACAAACGGGAGTTGGTCACCAATGTCCTTTCCCAGCAGACTGAGCTTTTGAAGGGTTGGGACGGCACTGACGGGGACATGGACCGCATCCGGGAGGAAGCGGAGTCAAAGAGGCCTCCCCAGCGCTTCGAGGTCATCTACAACTGTCCTTTTGCCGGTTTCCTTGACCCGGAGCGCACGCGGGTGGGCTGCCTTCTTCATCCGCTTTTGCGGGGCGAGGACTTGCGGGAGTATTGCCGTTACGGCAGGAAAACCTGCGGTGAGGCCAAGTGCCAGGCGTACACTTATTTAAGCGAAGGCGAGGCCCGGGCGGTCATGGCGTCCGCGGCCGACTGGTACATCTATGGTCTTTCCATCACTGACATAGACCTTATCCGGGATTTCTTCGAGATAGCGGAGATGAAGACCTACAAGCCGCTCTCGCCCGATAGAGTGGAAAAATCGGCCGAGCTTTGCCGCATCTTCGGCGAGTATCTGTCATGGAAGGAGACCTGGCACCTGGCCCGCGACCCGGGCAGGTTCGGCAAGTATTACTTCCGGGAAAGGGACTACATGGTCTACAGCATCGACTACCGCTCTCTGGGATGGTCCGACCGGACCTATAACGGCATCCTGCTTTCGCTGGGCTCGGTGATCGAGAGCCGGCCGGAGCTTGAACAAGCCCTCCGTCTTATTGACGGCAAGATAGAAGAGTTTGTCGAGGTCTACACAGAGGAGGAGAAACGCCTCCGAAAGAGCGCGGCTTACTAGTGTTTTGTCACTCGAAAAAAAAGGGGAACGGATCCAATGCAGATCGCGGCTAAATCCGCTCGCACGATTATTTCTTATTCCATAAAAAGCGTTTGCCAAAGCACCGGTGCTCTGTCAAATGTTTTCCGTCGCTTCCAGATAGATATTTTTCGTGCGAGCGACTTTAGCCGATATTGAACTCGCTTGCACTTCACATTTTTGGTGACGCGACAAACGGCGGTCTTTTGTCAGAGTATGATCCTCACTCCCACCATGATTCCGGTGAACACGTCTTCGGTAAGATGATATACTCCGGTGCCTTCCAGGGTGAGCACGTCGTTTATCTCGAACTCCATGCCGCCTCCGACGGGGAAGAGGTAAGTTCTTTCCGGGTCGCCCTCCCTTTCCTCGAAGTCGAGTTCGGTAAATCCGATGCCGACAAAGGCGAAAGGCCGCACCTGGGAAGTGCTTGCTAGTGGCGCGGAGAACTTGACCTGCCCGCTGACTCCCCAGAAGCTGTCATCCTCTCCTGCGCCGCCGTAGAAGTAGGGTCCCACCGATATTTCGTCGGTTATGTAGTAATCCAGGCTCACCATTCCCGAGGTCATTTCGGGGTCGATCATGTATCCGCCCGCCAGTCCCACTCCGAAGTAGCCGCTTCTGCCGGCCATGGTGCTGGGGGGGGCGGTCTCCTGTGCGGCCGCAACAGGGGCCAGGAACATAAGAGCAAGAGCAATCACAAATAGCCGCTTCATGGTCCATCCTCCTTATCTGAATTTCCAGGTAAATTCCATCCCCGCGGTAACAAAGCCCACCTCGCGGATCGGAGTCTTCTCGAGCCGGTAGTCGCCTCCGGAAAGCGTGGCCTCGCTCTCCAGCCTCTCGTTCATGGGCATGTATACGTAGCGGGTGTTAATGCCCGCGGTAAAGGCGTGGAAGAGCTCCCGCTCGAAACCGAGACCGCCGTAATATGCAACCGATCCTCCGCTGCGGGAGTCTATGCCCGTAACCCCCGGGTAAGCCGTCCAGGTCTGGTAGCCTATGCCGACCTCGCCGTAAGGACGGACCCACAAGTCAAGCTCCGGGCGGTAACGGATACCAACGCCCAGCAAGTAAGCGGTATAATCCAGTCCCTCATCCTCACCGTCAACCTCGAAAGGCCACTCATAGCTCATGTAGTCCAACGTGCCGGTTACAGTGGTGGTGCTGGTAAGCCAGTAATGGAAAATAATATCGTAGCCCATTGCCGGCTCCATGTCGGAGACATCCTGTTGGGGGATGTTGTAATGAGCGGAAAGGCCGAGTTCCATGGTCCCCTTGCCCTTGGCGGCAAGCGAGGTTTCACAGACGAGAAAAAACAAGAGAGCAGCAAAAGCAAAAACAACTGATTTACAAAAAGCTCGGTCCGCTATGGCAACCGATTTCATGTCTTCTCCTTCTTTAGACTAAATTAAGCATCAATTACATATAATTGTGCTATATGTTATATTAATTCAACCTGCCATGCAAACGGAAGAGCTTTCATAATACAGTTATTACATCTGCCTTCATAAGCCTGATTCTTTCACCGGATGAACCAAAAGATTAGGGAGCTTTCTTTGCTTTGCTTTTCACTCTTCAGAGTCGTGGTCTTCTCCCCAGAAGAGGAACACGAACTGCTCGCTATTGATACTGATGGGCAGGTCCGCGCCCCTGGACTCGGCGTAGATGAGCCATGCCGGCTTGTCTTCTCCGCAGCACTCGACGCGGGGGGAATAAAGCCCCTCCTCCCTGCTGTACCACGACATGAGCATGGGGTCTTTCTTTAACCGGCGGGCCACCGACCAGGCAAGACACTCTGCCATGCCGAAGTCCAGGTAGGTCCCTTTTATCTCCAGCTCTACCGGGTCCTTGAGCATCTCCCGGGTGCAGTCTATACACGCTTCCATCACACTCACCTCCGTCTCCTGCTTTCAAGATAAGCATGAAAACGGCAAAAGCAATCTCTCTTCTGTCCCTTTAGATCAAAGGGCCTGGAAAGGTCGCTTTTGGAACAGGTTCGGGAAGCAAAAAGAGCGCTTGTGGGGGTCAATCCCAGAACTTCAGCTTTTGGAGATTCTTTGACCACCACTGTTTATCGAAGGCCTTTTTCCAGCCTCCTTTGCTTTCTTCAACCTCCACCTTTGGGGCGGGAGCGGTCTTTACTGCCTTCTGTCCCTCTTCGGGAGCGGGTGTGCTCTGGCCGAACCAGTCGCCTCCGAAGCATTCCACGTCCCCGTTTTTCACGGCAACGCAGGTGTGAGCGCCGCCACAGTCGAGACCCGCGGCGCCGAAGACGGGCAGTCCCACCGGGGAGGAAGACCACAACCTGTCCTCTCCTGCAAGCTGTCCGGAACCGTTGTATCCCCAGCAGTCCACGTTGCCGCCTCCGACAATGGCGCAGGTGTGGAAATGTCCCGCGGATATCATCTTGGCCTTGGAAAGGCCCTCTACTGTCAGCGGCAGAGCGGAGAACTTTTCATCGTCGTTTCCTAGTTGTCCATAAGCGTTCTCTCCCCAGCACTTGACCTTGCCGCCCTCCAGCAAGGCGCAGGTATGTGCCCATCCTCCGGCCAGACCTACTGCGTCGGTTATGTTGGACACACCTACGGCGACCGTGGAGTTTTTCCTGGTACCGTCGCCGAGCTGACCGTTTATGTTGGAACCCCAACAGCGGACGGAGCCGTCTTCTATAAGCGCGCAGGAGCTCTGATGACCCGCGGAGATGGCGACCGCAGAAGGGACTCGCTCGACCACCACCGGACGGCTCGAGTTTTCCGTGCCTGCGTTGCCGAGCTGTCCCGTCCAGTTGGCGCCCCAGCACTTTATAATGCCTTGCTTTTCCAATGCACAGGTGTGGGCCCCTCCAGCGGCGATTGATACCGCCTCCTTGATGCCCTCAACCTTTGCCGGAACTGACAAGTAGCTTCGGCCATCAGAGCCCGCCTGGCCCGAGTAGTTCCTTCCCCAGCAAAACACAACCCCGGTCTCCAGCAACGCGCAGTTATGATACTTGCCGGCAACCAGCTTGCGGGCGTTATTTATCCCTTTGACGGTAACCGGACCGTTGTCCTTTGTGCTGCCGTCACCGAGCTGTCCATAGAGGTTCTCTCCCCAGCATTTGATCTCGCCGTTCTCTGCCAGGGCGCAAGTGTGGGCGTAGCCCGCGGCAAGGTTCGCCGGCTTCTCCTTCTTTTCGATTTCCACGTAAAGTCGCACCGGGATGTTGGAGTGTTCATGAGTGTTGTCGCCGAGCTGTCCGTAATCGTTCCTTCCCCAGCACCACACGCTCCTGTCTTTTAGTATGGCGCAACTGTGATACTCGCCCGCGGCTATCTCCGTTACGGGTACTCCGGAAAAATCCTTTTTATAAACCTCGACAGGGAAAACCGAGGACCTGTTGGATTTGTCTCCCAACTGGCCGTAAGCGTTCTCGCCCCAGCATTTGACGTCGCCCCGGTTTACTATGGCGCATTGATGATGTCCTCCGCCCGCCAACGCCATCGGGTTCAAGTTTTTATTTGCTCCCACGCCTCGCGGCTCGTAGCGGGACACGTTTGTTCCGTCTCCCAACTGCCCGGCGTAGTTTCTTCCCCAGCACCAGGCGGTGCCGTCTTCAAACTCGGCACAGGTATGGGCCCATCCCGCTTGGGCGTCCTTTACCTTTTTGTCCGTTGCCACCTTGACCGGGACGCTCGAGAATGTCCTGCTGTTGGTCCCCAGTTGTCCGTTGTAGTTGCCTCCCCAGCACCAGAGATTGCCGTCCTTTTCCAGGGCGCAGGTATGGTCCCATCCCGCGGTGACCTTGACGGCGTCTTCTATGCCGCCCACAGGTCGGGGAATCTTTGAGTCCACGGTGTCCCCGTTTCCGAGTTGGCCGTAGTTGTTCCAGCCCCAGCACTCGACGGAACCGCTGCCCAGGATGGCGCAGGTGTGCGAGCCGCCGGGCGCCAGGCTCTTGGCGTCAATGATGCCCGCCACCGTTACCGGCAGGGAGGAGTCATCGCGCGTGCCGTCTCCAAGCTGTCCCTTGTGGTTTCGGCCCCAGCAGCGGACCGAGCGGTTCTTCATTATGGAACAGGCGTGCCAGTTGCCGGCGTACACTGATATGGCGGGCGCGAGTTCGGAGACCTCGCCTGCTATCTTGGATGAGGTTTGGTTTCCGGTCCCCAACTGGCCGTACCGGTTGTCACCCCAGCAAAGCACCTTGCCCTCGTCCGCAAGTACGCAACTGAAGTACTCGCCCAGACCGAGACGGTTGTCAGGCTCCGGCAGGTCCTTTCCAGACTCTTTATCGGCAGCCTGGGCGAAGCCCGCAAAAACAAAAACAGCCACTAAACAAATAAACCATGCCACCCCGGCTTTTCCAGTCATAGTCTTATCCTCCCGAGTTTTATTCGACTTCTTCCCGAGCCTGGGCTCGACATTACTCTTTTTCGGAAGGCTCCAGCAACAACATGTTCCTGGACCTCTCCACTACCATTTCCGGGTCCATTACCGTTTGGATATAATTGCTCTCCAGCCAGAGCTTATGCATGTCCCGGTAATGAGGCGACAGCCACTGTCCTGACTGCGACCCGTCGATAACCATGAGCGCTTCGTCCGGGCTTCCCATATCCATGATATGCCGGAGCACCGGCCCGCCGAGACATTTATAAGGATCACTGCCGAACCCTGCGGGGCTGGCGTTCCTGACCGTGCCGGATCCGCCCGGATGCGGATAGGGTCCCACCGAAAGGTCTTTGAGTGAGGCGAAACCAAGGGGGTGATACCACTTGATGTAATGGACATCGCCCCACTTCCAGGAGTCGCGGTCCGGCCCCAGCTTGGTGACCGCCCAGTCCATGGTGTCCTTTAATGAACGGATGATCATGTCATCCATGTCCTCCCGTTCGTCGGTGTCCTTGTCGTCGAAAAAGGGCGAGTAACCGGAGTTGAGCCATCTTTCGATGTTCCTGTCCTGTCCGTCGGAGAGATATGCTCGGTAGTCCCTGCAGGGCAACTCGTCCTTTAAAATGTTTTCGGCGAGTTCCTTGTTGAACTGGTAGAAAATAACGGGCGCCTTGGTATCAAGGTCGGCCTCATAGTCCCATTGCTTGAATATGTCCGCGGCTTCAACCACCCGGGAGTCATCCGTGTGCACCCGCTCCACCGCTCGGAGGATGATGGGGACCATCCATTCCGCCTTCTTTACATAGATATCGTTCTGGATGCGCTTCATGTCGTTTTCGGAGAGGGGAGCCAACTCCTCGATAAGCTCCCCGATGCGCCACGCACGCCAGCCGCTTCCGTAATCGGTGGAGAAAACATAAGGGTACCATTCTGCGTCCACCACCTCGTTATTGGCGGTGGCCATGTAACCTCGCTCCGGGTTGATTGCGTGAGGAAGCTCCATAAGAGGAATAAACCCTTCCCAGTCGAACTCGCCGTTCTCGCCCGGCACCGGCATAACTCCGAGCCCTTTCTTGCGCATGGGCACCAGCCCGCCGGGCAGGTAGGCTATGTTGCCGGCTGCGTCCGCTGCGACCCAGTTCTGGTTGGGGACCACGATGAGGTCCATGGCCTTTTTAAAGTCCTCGATGGACTCGCCCTTCATGATCCTGTTGTACATAAGGGCCACGTTCATCATTTTCGTCTCGTGGTCGGGGATGTCCCGGTAGCGGGAGATAAACTCCTCCGTGGTTTTCGATTTGACCAGGGCCTTGAACACCTGTGGATTCCGGTCGAAGTCCCAGCCGGTCCAGCGAAGAGCCACCGGCGGCGCGCTCCTCGGCAGGTCGGCTATGTCGTTGATGATGGGACCGTGAATGCTGTGTTTTATCTTCAGTTTCTTCTTGATGTGAACCTGGCCCACCCGGATTTTTATCTTCTCTTCCCGCACTACGAAGTCGCGCCAGTCTCCCTTGTATTTATACTTGTCGCCATGCCCCATACCCGCGGTCTCGATGAACAGGTCCTGGACGTCCGCCTTGGATGTGGTCGCTCCCCAGGAGAGCTTCCGGGTATGGCCCAGCACGGTATAGGGGTTCCCTGGAAAAGTCACCCCATAGGAATCGAAGCCGGCGCCCTTTATGTGCATCATGTAGAACAAGGAAGGCTGGATGTGGGTAAGGTGCGGATCGTTGGCCAGCATGGCGTTGCCGGTCTCCGTAAGCTCCGGACCGACGATCCAGTTGTTGGATGCCAGCGGGCTCTTGGTGTAGAGCAGCTTCCTTATAGAACTTTCCTTCAACATTAGTTTCAGGGCATGGTTGGCAGCCAGAGGCTCGTCGGTGCTTATGCCCAGTTCCTCCTCGGAGGGCCTGCCGCCGGGCGGCAAGGCACGAGCCCTGTCCAGCCGGTTATGGAGCATATCTTTAGGGACAATGGTGGGCCCCAACGCATGGTGTAAAGGCATGAGCTGCCAGCCGAGTTTGTGTCCGTGCTTTTTGAACAGTCCATAGCGGAGAAGCTCATCCCCCATGTTGCCGCCCAGCATGCTGCCTATGAACCTTCCCAGGCTCATCACGTCGGCCACCCGGAAGGGTTCCGGCTTCATCCGCAGCACCTGGAACTCCACCGGCAGGTCTTGGTAATCCTGGTGGGAGGATATGAAAGAGTTGACACCGTCGCAGTAGGCCTCGAGCTGGCGATAGACTTGGGGGTTTGTCTCCTTGAGGAGGGCGGCACCTGCCTCCCCCAGCCATTTCATGCCCATGATCCGCTGTCTTTTGTCTATGCCGTAGGTGCACAAGGGCATGCCCTTGATGTCCGCACCGGGTATCCCTATCAGTCCGAAAAGCTCGCTGGTCCGGCCCTCAGCAACCGCCCGCAACAGGACCATCTCCCACAACCGGTCCTGGGCCTGGACATAGCCCACGGAGAAAAAGAGGTCATGCTCGTCCTCGGAGAAGATGTGAGGGACCCCGTACTGGTCGCGGTAGATCTTGACCTGTCCGTTCAGGCCTTCCATCTCCAGTACATTGTCGTAGACCGGCAAAGAGGGGTTCTTCTCGTACTTCCGGGCAAACCAGAAACAGCCCGCAGTCACACCCATTAAAGAAAACACCAGCGCCCAAACACATATCCTTTTCATCTACACTCTCCCCTTTAACAGAGTTTCTTGTTAAGCGATCTCTTGAAGACCACTTCCCTTAACAGCTTGAAAATTATATTTAGCCCGGCTTCGGTAAATAGAGCAGGTACTGCGCACGGCTTCGAATAGAACTCCGCAAACGACCTGTTAAAATATATCATCTCCAACAACTCGTGTCCAGGGGAAAAATAATTCGAACAAATTATTTTTGACAGCTACTTTATACTTCTGATATAGTTGTTTAAAGGGAGTAATTCTAAAAGAACATGAGTGAAGGTGCGGTAGTCGGCATAGACTTGGGCACTACTTACTCGGTATGTGCCATTGTGGAAAACGATCGGGCGCGGGTAATATCGGACACGGGCGGCAGTTACACTATTCCCTCCATCGTGGCGGTGGACGATAAGGGCAACCGCCTGATAGGGCAGTCGGCAAAGCGGCAGAGCCTGACCAACCCGGTAAATACCGTGTACGGTTCCAAGCGTCTTGTCGGCCGCGACATCCACTCATCCATCATCGACAAGGTCCAGGACTACTTCAAGTACAAGATAGACGAGGGCGAGAACGACGAAGTACTGGTAAAGCTTCGCAAGGACGAGTACGCGTTGGAAGAGATCCAGGCCATGATCCTGGACCACATCCGCAACACCGCCCAGGACATGCTCGGCAGGGAGATAACCAAGGCGGTGGTCACGGTGCCGGCATACTTCAACGACCGGCAGCGTCAGGCGGTCCGCGAAGCGGGCAAGATAGCCAAGCTCGAGGTCCTGCGTATCATTAACGAGCCCACTGCCGCGGCGCTGGCTTACGGGTTCGGCAAAGGGCTTCACCAGAAGCTGCTCATCTACGACCTTGGAGGCGGGACCTTTGACGTGTCCGTCCTCGAACTCCGCGACAACGTCTTCGAGGTCAAGGCCACCGGCGGAAACACTTTCCTGGGCGGGGTCGACTTTGACAACCAGGTATTGAATTACGTGCTTCAAGACTTCAAAGAAAAGCACGATATTAACCTTTCCAAAGACCCCATGAGCCATCAGCGGGTCAAAGACGCCAGCGAGCAGGCCAAGATAGACCTGTCGTCACTTCCCGAGACCAGGATAAACATACCCTATATCAGCCAAGGTCCGGAAGGTCCCTTGAACCTGGACATTACCATAAGAAGGGAGACCTTTGAGGAGTTGGTCACTCCTTCCATAAAGGGGACTCTCGAGCTCTGCGAAAAGGTGCTCAAAGAATCGGGACTAAAGCAGGAAGATATAGACGCCGTACTGCTGGTGGGGGGATCTACCCGGGTGCCCTTGGTGGCCAAGATGGTGGCTGATTTTATCGGCAAGCCCCCCTCCAAGAACGTGCATCCCGATGAGGCCGTGGCCCTCGGAGCCGCAATACTCGCCGATTCCCTGGTCAACAAAGAATCCGATATCATGCTCCTCGACGTGCTCCCCATAAACATCGGCATCGGGCTGCCCAACGGAAAGCTTTTGCCGGTGTTCGAAAGGAACACCGCGGTTCCCAACCAGAAAATGAAAGTCTTTACCACCTCCCGCGACAACCAGGAATCATTGAAAATTAAAGTCATGCAGGGGGACAGCGAAAAAGCGGACGACTGCGAACTCATCGGAGAGTTTATATTCAGGGGAATTCATCCTGCGCCCAAGGGGAAGGCCCGGGTCGAGGTGCTCTTCCAGATGAACAACGAAGGTATCCTCTCCGTTAACGCGCGGGACCCCGATACCGGTCTCGAACAAAGCGGGGAGCTCAAGGTCTCCAGTACACTCCAGAAAACATTCAGACAAGACCTGATCCAGCCCAAAAAACCCGTGCCCAAAAAAGAAGCGCAAAGAACGGTAACCAGGACGGTCACCAGGGAAAAGACATTCAAGTCCGCGGGAGAAAAGAAACCCGCACTTCAGTCGGAAAAACAGGCGACCCCCAAACAACCGAAAGAAAAACCCGCCTCAACCAAGGGAAAAGCGACTCCACCGGAAAAGGACGTTTCAGCCGCGGAAAAAGAACTCTTCGGAGATACGGAAAAGCAGCAGGAGCAAACAACTCACACCCCAGAACAAAAAGCCGGATCCTCAAAAGCAGATTCCCAGGCTGATACTCCGCCGCGTCCCCACCCCCCTGAAAAACCCGGCTTCTTCGCCAGGCTCTTTGGAAAAAGCAAAAAGAAAACCCAAAAACCCCAAAAAGAAAAAAAGGCCCGCAAGCGAACTTCTAAGAAAAAAGCCGATTGAAAAAGTTTCAATTAAAGGTATAACATCATCCTTCAGGAGTGAGTCCGGCCTTGCAACGAACGGGCGTGTGCGAGATCAGATACGGCGGACAGGCGCGTCTCTTCATGCCGGCGACGGACTTTGCGCTACACTTGCCGGCCGGCACCCGCAAGCTTCCGGCTTCAGCCCGTTCCCGCGATCCGCTGGCCGCAGCTTTTGCACTTGGGAGCCATGTTCTCCGATGCCACCTGGGTAAACACGTTCTCTGAAGGTCCTTTGCGCAGGAAGTTCCCGGATATCTCCAGGTCCTTTTGGTTGCGGATCGCTTTCTCGAAGTAGCCGAGCTGCCAAAGAGAGGACAGGGCTATCTCCTGTCCCTCCGCCAGGCTGATCTTGCGGGCCGTCTCCTCCTTGAAACTGTCGATCATGAACTCGATAAGCCGGGTGGAAGGCTTGCCGAGCTCGCCCGGGACCAGGGCGTAGCAGGTGGTCTCCTTGCCGATACAGTCACGGCTCTCCCGGTCACAATCGGGCAGCTCCGGGCAGTCCGAGATCAAGATGATCCCGTGGATCGAGTCCGGACGGAGAAGGTAGTCCAAAAGGCTCACGCCCGGCCGAAGCTCCATGGATTCCGGAAAGCTCTGAAAAGCGATCTGTCCACGCGCGTTCAAGTACATCCGGTCTCCGGAAACATCGCCAAAAACCCGCCCGCGCTCCGCAGGATAAACCGAAACCATGAAATAACCCGATTCCTTGAATTCCTGTCCTTGCCTGTCCATGAGTCACCTCCTGACAAGTAACTCAAGCAGACAACATGCCAACATTAAAAACAAATTAGCGCCGTCTGCGATTCCATTTAAATTACAGTATGATACGTGATGAGTCCGGTCTTCTTCACCGCTGCCTCTCCCTGCAACGGCCATGCTTCGCCATTGCAATCGAGTGCAACAACGCTACATCAAGGCTCAATATTGCAAACATGAAAAACAGGAAGGTCTACATTCTCTCCAGAACCGGAATGCCTAAGAGCTCGAGCGCTATACTGATCACCTGTCCGGTGCAGGCGACGAGGAGGAGTCGGGCGGACTCGAGCGGTTCGCCGGAGCCAACTACGCGGTGGTGGTTGTAGAAGATATTGAGTGCGCGGGTTAGCTCGAACAGGTAGGTGGCAATAAAGCTGGGTTCGTTTTCCGCTGCCGCGGACTCGATGGTTCGGGGAAAGTCGGCGAGCTTGCGGAGCACCGCCCGGGTCTCGGGCTCGGCCAGGCAGGAGAAGTCCGCGTCCACAGCAGGTTCGGCGCCGGCTTTGCGGAGGATGCCCTGAATGCGGGCGTAGGAGTACTGGAGGTACGGCCCGGTCTCGCCGTCGAACTGGAGCACCTGGTCCCAGTCAAAGCTTATGTCCCGCTCCCGCCGGTGCTTTAAGTCGTGGGCGATGATGGAGCCGATACCCACAGCCTCGGCCAGGTCGTTGCGGTCCACCGCGGCATCAAGCTTGCCTGCTTGCACGTTGTCCTCGATCTTCTCCCGCGCCTTGCGCGCGGCCTCGTCAAGGACGTCCTCCAGGAGAACGACCTCGCCGCGGCGAGTGCTCATGCCGTGAACGTGCCCGAACTTGACGTGGACGATCCTCTCCGCCCATTCAAAGCCCATGAGCAGGAGGCTCTTTTGAAGCTGTTTGAAATGCAGTTCCTGCGGCGTTCCCACCACGTAGAGCATAAGATGTGGCGAGTAGGTCTCGTACCTGTACAGTGCCGCGGCTATCTCGCGGGTGGCGTACAGGGTGGCCCCGTCGGACTTCACCAGGATAAAAGGCGGCATGCCGTCATCATCGAGCCGGACCATGCGCGCGCCGTCTTCGCCGGTAGAAAGGACGCCGCTCCGCTCAACCCGGCGCAGGGCGTCTTCCCACTTGTCGTTGTAAAAGCTCTCGCCGGTGTAATAATCAAAGTGAACCCCCAAGCGCTCGTATATCTTCTCGAACTTCTCAAGCGATAAATCCCGGAACTTGCGCCACAGCTCCATTGCCTCGGCGTCGCCCTCCTCGAGCCGCAAAAACCACTGCCTGGCCTTTTCCCGGGCCGGGGGGTCTTCCTCACAACGCCGGTTGTACTCCACGTAAAGCTCGAGGCTGTAGGCGATGGGACGCCGTACAAGCTCGGCCTCATCTCCGAACTCTTTGAAAGCAGCCATGACCATGCCGAACTGCGTGCCCCAATCGCCAAGGTGGTTGATGCCCACCGGCTGGAATCCCAAAGCACCGTATATGCGATAGAGGGCCGCGCCGATGACCGTCGAGCGCAGATGGCCGATGTGGAAGGGCTTGGCGATGTTTGGCGAGGAGTAATCTATGACCACGGTTTGGTTATCGCCGGTCTCGGAAAAGCCGAAGTTGTCCGCTTCGTGGTAAATCGCGGTGAGCACGGACTTTGCCAACTCGGTGTCGGAAAGCCTGAAGTTGAGGTATGGACCCGCAGCCTCCGTCTGGCTGAAGGGTGTGCCGGCGAGACTTATCATATCCGCCAGCTCCGTGGCTATACTTTTGGGGTCCTTCTTGAGCTTCTTGGCAAGAGGAAAGCAAGGCAGGGCATAGTCGCCCATCTCCGCCTTGGGAGGAGTGCTGATGTGGTTTTGAAGCTCCTCCTTGGAAAGCGAAGAGCAGGCAGCCACAACCTCGGCAACTATATGTTCGAAACGCTTCATACCGCTTATGCCCTCCGCACAGGCAAGGGTCCTCATGGAAAATTCAAGTTACACAAGCCCCCCGCCGGTTGTCAACTCCCGATTCAGATACAGCCGTGGCTGCTATACGACGAAGCACTGGAACCCTGCCGGGAGATTGCCGTCTTGGGCGAAGTGATGAAAATCGCCACTGCAATCAGAACCCTGGTCTTCAATTTACTCTTCCGTCATAATAAGCGGCACCTGCTTATTCTTAGCCGGGAATCAAACCTGTGTTTCCACTGCCACTACGCTGTCAATAGGATCGGGCGCCCGCTCGGGCAGCTTGATATCGATACCCTTGCCCCCGGTATAGACTTCCAGCTCTGTTGCCGGGTCAGCAAGAAGATATGCTTTCTTGACCTTGGAGGTAAAACCCGGAACCGACAACATCCCTCCCGGCCAGTCGAAGACGTGCAGATAAGTCTTGTCCGGCTTTCGGGTGATGCGGCCCCAAGCCGGTTCCTGGAGCAGTCCGCCGGTCGTCCCGTAAACGCTCTCCCCGTTTTTTTGCATCCACTTGCCGATCTGTTCGAGCCTGCTTACGCTGGGCTCGGGAATTATGCCCCGGCTTGTCGGACCCACGTTCAAAAGGTAGTTGCCGCCCTTGGAGGCTATGTCCACTATGTTGCGGATCAGCTCTTTCGATGACTTCCAGTTGTTGTCCCAACTGCGGCAGCCCCACGAGTCGTTCATGGTCATGCAGGTCTCCCAGTCGAGACCAAGCGGCTTATCCGGTATGTACTGCTCGGGGGTCACGTAATCCCCTATTTCAGGAGGCTTGTATTCATGATGTCGGCCCGAAAGAGTTTTCAGCAGTTCCGAGCCCTTGCGTTCCCTTAATCGATCGTTGATTACAACGCCCGGTTGCAGTATCCGGCAGACTCTCTCGACCTCTGCTCCGTGCTCGCGCTTCCACTGAGGGAACCAGTTGCCGTCGAAGAACAAGGAACAGATATCGCCGTAATCGGTCAGTATCTCCTTGACCTGCGCCAGCATGTAACGGTAATATTCTGCGAACCGCGGCTTGTAATGAAAGTAGTAAGGATATGAGCAGAATCTCCAGTCCAGAACCGAGTAATACAACCCGAACCTTATGCCCGCTTCAGCGCAGGCCTCGGCAAGCTCGGCGATCACGTCCCTCTTGAAGGGAGTGCCGTCAACAATGTTATAGCTGGTCTGCCGGGAATGATACATGCAAAAGCCGTCGTGGTGCTTGGAGGTGATGACCATGTATTTCATGCCCGCGTTTTTAGCGAGCCCCGCCCATTCGCGCGCATCAAACCTTACCGGGTTGAACCGGTCCGCCAGCCGGGCATATTCCTTCTTCGGAATCTGCTTTTCAAACATGATCCATTCCGCAGGGAAATTCTTCGCCCGACTGCCTTTCCAGACCCCCGCGGGAACGGAGTATATCCCCCAGTGGATGAACATGCCGAAGCGGGCATCCCGCCACCAGGACATTCTTCGATTAAACTCATCTGCGCTTTCGCCATTCCCCCTTGCCGCTAGCAACGACGGCGAACCCGTGAGCGCAAGCGCACCTGAGGATTGAAGAAATTTCCTTCTGTTCACGTTATCCCCTACCTCAATTCATCTTTTTCCCTGAATCCAAATCCTTTCGAGATTTGATCCACGCACTCCACGGCAAATCCCCGGGTTTTAAGCTCCCCCATGTAAACGCGCCCAATGGATGCCCCCTGTGGTGGGCCTACTATAAACTTAACCCCGGCCCGCGGTCAAGCCAATGGGGGAGTCCCCCTTTCAAGGAAACCAAGGACATTAAGGCTCCCCTCCCCCAAAGGCGGAAAAGACGGCACGGGTTTGGAGCAACGAGCACAAAAAAACAGCGCTTGCCCGTCCGGAACGATTGGTGACCCTTGACCGCCTGTAGTCCCACTCCCCGGCAAAGGCCACAAAGAAAAATCGGTTGAGTTTTGCAAGAGCCGTTAAAATGTCCCCCTTCAACCAAAGCCGTCATTGCTCTAAAAAGAAAGAAAGTCCGCTTATAGATTAAAGTGCGCGCACAATCGCCGTTGCCCCAGATTCTTGAAAAGGGCAGAAAAATAAATTCTATTGTCCGCATCTGTCAGTGCTCCTTGTTAGGATGTCGTGCTGTTTGGGGGATAGTTCGAAAAAGAAAGGGCAAAAGAAATAATTGAAAGGAGGTCTGTCATGAAGACAAGGGGCTTGATTTGGTTGGTGGCGATTTTTCTGTCATGCACTGTTTCCGTGATCGTCGCGGGATGCGGCGGTGACGGCGAGGGCGGCGACGGCTACGATCCCTGCGATATTGATGACAACGTCTACGCTCCCACCAAGGTCAAGTGGTGGATAGACGACCAGGGCGGGCTTAACTGGAGAAACGCCGCGGAGTCGAGCGAGTTCCAGTCCGGCAACGACTATAACATCACTGTTGTGTACTACTGCGCTGACTATGAAGGCATGGAGAATAAGTACGTAGACCTTTCCTTCTGGGACTGGGAAGGCGACGGCCGGGGCTGGATACTGGAGGACGAGTACGTAAGCCAAGGCATCTGCGAACAGGAGTGTTTGTAGCAAAGAGTCAAAAATCTATGAAGCCGCATGATGCTACAGCTTGTACTTGCATTTCTCGGACCGGATTGTCCGACATTTTAGGCGTGATCAAAACTTCTTTTTTTGTAAACCGAAACCTTAACAACGCCCCAAAGGAGAACTGGCCATGAATATTTTTTTAAAAGGTATTATTTGTTTGTTTGCTGTCCTTGTCTTGACGGCCTGTGTGAGCCGGGGAGAAGAGAGCACTGTAAGCGGTCAGCCGGCGGCGGAGTGCAGGCAGGGAGAGGTTGAGAAGCGGCCTTGCGAAAAATGCGGACGGCAAAAAAGGGTCTGTTCGGATAAAGGTTACTGGAAAGAATGGAGTTTCTGCCGGGGGCAGGGCGAATGCCGGCCCGGCTCCACTGCGCAATGTTGTGGCGAGGGACAAAAAACCTGCAATCAAGATTGTTCGTGGGGAGATTGCAGCAGCGGAGAATGTACACCGGGAGAAACCAGGAAAGGAGGAGAGTGCGGAAACTGTGGAGAGCTTCTCATGACCTGCTCGGAAGATTGCAGGTGGCAGGAAGGAGAGTGTGTAGAGGAGGGGGAGTGCACTCCGGGTCAAGAGGAGACCAGGATGGGAAATGGCGCTAAGCTTAAGCGCACCTGCAGCAATAATTGCGAGTGGAGCGAATGGGAAAAATCGTGGCCGAAGGTTGATGGCTATAAAGGCGCCAAGTTCGGGATGAGCAAAAGGGAGGTCAAAAGTCAATTATCCGGGAAAAATTTCAAGGAGCAGGGAGAACCGGGAGATTTTGATTCCGTCATCTACTATAAAGACAGTATTTTCGGCGAAGACTGTTTGGTTGCATTCCGCTTTTTTCAAAACAAGTTATGTTCGGTCAAGGTCATTTTCATGATCAACACTATGAACGACTATAAATACATCTCCTTGTTTAATGAAATAGAAAAGGCATTAATGGAGAAGTATGGTCCGCCCACGGAGCGGAAAAGATATCGGGACGACAATCCTTACACCGAAGAAACTTTGGAACTGGCCACTGGAGAGGCTTACAGGTTTGATTCATGGGAGAGGGGAGAAGGCGAGATTATTTTGGGGATGGGAGGAGACAACTTTGAAATAATCCTGGCCATAGAATATAACTCTATTAAATTGACAAAAGAACAGCAGGAACACGCCGATGAAAAGTCGAAGGAAGATATCTAAAGAGCGTTGCAAAACGGTGAGAGCTTGGGGGTTGGTTTCTTTCCGGTTCAGTTGTTTAGAGTAGGGCCTGCAAAACTCCGTTTTTACTCGACAGTCACAAGTTCTCATGCTACGTTTCGACTTGACGGATCGCGCCT
>CAYQTK010000051.1:19349-22509 GCA_964420375.1 uncultured bacterium | reverse complement strand
TGATTCTCGAAGAATAGAAGAAAATCGTGCGAGCGGCTGATACCGCGATCTTAGTGCGAGCGGCTTTAGCTTCTCGAAGGACAGAAGCGAATCGTGCGAGCGGCTGATACCGCGATCTTCGTCGGCCTTTTTCCTCTTTTTTCGAGTGACAGAGCACTATGTGACTTGCTTCGGCTGAGGCAGACACCATCGCGACTGCCGGAGGTTCATCATGGTAAGGCGTTCAGCCTGTGGCGGCCCACGCAGTTTCGGGGACGAAACTGCGTGGGCCACCCGGGAGGCAATGACCAGCAAATATGTCGCACACCCAAACTTTGCCCTCGGCTTGTAACCTTTGATCTTGACATGTAAAATATAAAAGGTATTATTTCATTTAAGTGAGTGATAAATTAACGAAGCGCTAGTGCCTCGTCAAAAGATTTTTGGGGAATAGAAAATAGCTTCTTGGGAATAGAAAATAATCGTGCGAGCGGCTTTAGCCGCGATCTGCATTGAATCCGTTCCCCTTTTTTCGAGTGACAAAGCACTAGCGCATATCCGGCTTTTTTGAAGAGGAAAATCTTTTGTCGACGCAAAAAAACAAACTCTATTGTCCAAGCTGCGGAGAAAACGTCGAATATTTTGTGATGCTTTCGGAGGGAGACGAGCTTAAGCATTGCTCGATCTGCGGCCTGATCCTCCAGGACGAGCCCGAGTCCGCGGAGTCTATCAAGACCTTGCAGCACGTGATAGCGGCGGAGGACTCGCCGGTGCTTCTCCGCACGGTGAGCCGCATGCTCCAGGACAAGAAGATATCCAAGACAGTGGACGCCTGCAAGGACGGCGAGGAGTTCATATCCACTGTGGTCGAGCGCACCAAGGACAAGCAGCCCATATCTTTAGTTATCCTTGACGTGAACATGCCCATTTTAAACGGTATCAACGCCGCGGTCCTCTTCCGGGCCATTGAAAAAGGCTATGACAAGAACAAGCCGGTCCCCATTCTTTTTTTTACTTCCTACAAGTGCGATGATACCTTTAAAAAGGTTCTCAAGTACTGCGCCCCGGCAAAGTATATCAACAAGGGCACGGGGTCATCTGCAGAGGAGTTTGCGGAGCGGCTCTATCACGTTGTTGCCCAGCTTTTGGCCGAAAAATGATCTTTATCTGAAACTTACGGCACCCGGATCTGCAATCCGCTCCAGGCAAGGGCGTCGGTTATAGGCTTTAATTTCCATCCGAACAAAGAAACAGACCGGAAAGGTCCATCCATAATCTTAATCAGGAAGTGATGGTGTCCCAATGAACAAATCCATGTCCGTCGATCTTTTAAACGCAAGGCAGGAAGAAGAAACAGCTTACCAGCAAAAGGATTTTGCCGCCCTGTCCCGCGCCATAGCAAGCCAGGCCGAGTTGGTGCCGTCTCCCGAAGAGCAGGCGGGTCTTTTCTTCAGGGCGGGTGTCGCCGCCCAGCGGAGCGGAGACCTTGACACCGCAATTTCACTGTATCACCGGGTAGAGAACTATGCTCCCTGGAAAGCGTTGTCGCTCTCTTGCCTGTTCGATCTCCACTGGAGCCGCGGCGAGTGGCAAGAGCTCTTGGGCGTTCTTGATGAGCAGTTGGAAAAGGGCAGCCACTGGGAGCCGCAGACACTGCGGCTCGAGAAGGCGCGCATCCAGGCTTTGCGGCTGGGAGTGTTCGGCGACGCAAACGCAGAGCTTGACCGCGTCCTGTCCGAGGACCCCGATTGCCGGGAGGCTTTGTGGCTAAAGCTGGGACTGGCATTGCGCTCCGGCGAATGGGATAAAGTCGAACAATGCTACCAGCGGCTATTCGAGGCATCCCGGGCCGAGCAAGACACTGTCATGGCAGAGGCCCTGGCATTCCGGCTCGGGCAGATGAACGAGTTCAGGTTTAATAGACCGGAAAAGGCCAAAGAGTTCTATCAGCAAATAGACCCGACAAGAGCTCCTCTCACCTTTGCCGCCCCCTTGTTCGAGATAGATGAGGCCGCGGGCAACTGGAGCGAGGCCGCCCGTCATGCGCAATCCCTGCTGGAAGCGTTGCAAAGCCGGGGTGAAAGCACGTCCTCGGGTCTTGAACTGGCCCTGGCCCGTATAAAAGCCGACCTGGAAGGCGATCCAAAAGAGGCCCGCCGACTGCTTCTGTCTTTCCTGGAAAAGGAGCCTCATCATGCCGGCGGACTGTTGCTTGCCGCACAATGGGCCATAGAGGCGGGCTCGCCCCGCGAAAGGGCCGACCTGGAAGCAAAGGTCATAAACATACTGTCAGACCCCCGTGAGATATCTTACTTCGCCTTCGATAGAGTGCGACTATTGATGGAAGACATCCACGAGTATGATGCCGCTATTGACGCTGCAAAGCAGTGGATGGAAGCCGTTCCCGAAGACCGCTCCGCTCCTCATCTGTTGATCGAGGCCTTGCGGAGGTCCGAACGCGACCGGGAGGCCATCGAGGTCATTGATCGGCTTCTCTCTACTACGGATGACCAGCGCGTCCGCCAGGCTTTGCTTTTCATTAAGGCGGAGCTGGCCACCCACAAGCTGGCCGACCAGGAGACCGCCCTTCAGGCATATCGGAGCGCACTGGAGATACCGCCCAGCCAGCTTCCCATCCTGGTGTCCATGAACCGCATCTATCATGTCAACGCAGACTACCAGAACCTGGCCAGGTTTCTCTCCGCCATCATCAAGCTGGTCCAGGACCAGGCTATCCAGAAGTTCTACCGGAACTGGCTGGCCAACATCTACCTGGAGAGGCTGGAAAGGGAGGACCAGGCTTTCTCGTTTTACGGGGAGATCGTAAAGACCGACCCTTCCGACCGCACCGCCCTTATGACCATCGCCCGGGTGAGCAGCCGCAAAGGCTCATGGAACAACGTGGTCGGGTCCCTGTCCCGCGTTCTGCAGTCCACCGAGGACCCGGCGGTTATCTCTTCCGTCCGGTCCACATTGGCCTGGATACATGAAATAAGGCTCGAACAGAAGGAACAGGCATTAGGCTTTTATAAGCAACTGGCGGACGATTCCGATCCTTTCGGCCTCGAGTCCCTGCGAAGGCTCTACTATCGCGACATGGACTTTGCTGCCTATGCCCAAGTAACGGCGAGCCTGGCCGAGCTGGAAGAAGGACAACAGCGCTCGTCCCGGCTTATCCGGC
>CAYQTK010000051.1:0-19249 GCA_964420375.1 uncultured bacterium | reverse complement strand
TTCTGGAAGAAGAAGACGGCGGCAGGCAAGCACTTCGCGGACTTGTCCTGGCCTGCCTGTGGTCCGGCGACCACCGCGCCCGGGCCGACGTACTCGCCCGTCTCATATCCGAGGTGCCCGAAGAACAGGAAACCACGGTACGGCTGCTGCTTGCATACGTGCTGCGTGACTCACTGGGAGCGGAGGAAGAAAGCGTGGCAGCCATGCGGCAGGTGCTGTCCAAGAACCAGCAGAACGCGCCGCTGCTCCGCGAGCTCGAGCTCACCTACCAAGCAAGGGAGCAATGGGGAGAGCTTATCCGCATGCTGCTCACCGAGCTTCCCCTTCGCAAAGATACCGAGGTCCTGGTGGACATATACGTCCGCCTGGCAGGGCTTTACGAGGAGAAGTTCAACGCCCAGGACGAGGCCATCAAGTGCCGGCAGGCCATAATCCGCATGGTTCCCGACCGTGCCGAAAGCCACCAGGAGCTGGTCCGACTTCTCGAGGTCCGCGGCAGATTCGAGGAAATGGTAAACGCTCTTTTGGAGTTTGAAGCGGTCACCCCTGACGAAGAAACAAAGATATCCCTTCTCGTCCGCATGGCCAATGTACTGGACGAAAAGCTCTCCGACCCCGACCGCGCCATCGCCCAGTTAAAAAGGGCACTGGATATCGACCCCTCCCGGTCGGACCTTCTGGCCGAACTGGAGAGAATCTACGAGAGGGAAGGACGTTACCAGGAGTTGATCCGGATACTGGAAACCCAGGCCGAAAGGGTGGAAGAGAACTCCACCAAGTCCATCCTCCACGAGAGGATCGCTTCCATCCAGGAAAAGCAGCTTGACGACAGGGACGCAGCCATAAACCACATGGTCACCGCCCGGGACTTCGAGCCCGGCCGAACGTCAGTTCTCAAGACACTGGAGCGGCTCTTCACCGAAGCACAGAGGTGGGAAGAGCTTATAGACACCCTCGAGCGGCTGGCGTCCCTTGAAGAGGACCGGGCGGCAAGGATAGACTATTTCTCCCGCATCGGCTCGTTGTGGGATGAAAAGCTTTCCAATCTCCAGGAGTCGGTTAAGAGCTGGGAGAGGGTCAGGGAGCTTTCCGAGAGCAACGTTCCCGCGCTCGAGGCTCTGGTCTCCCTTTACGAGCGGACCGGCGACGACCGGCTTTTTGTAGACCGCGCAGCCTCCCTTGCCGAGCTTGTCTCCGAAGAAAAGGAGCGGGCAGTGGGCCTGATCATGAAGGCCGGCTCAGTATTGGAGGAGCGTCTTGAAAACGAAGATTACGCGCTCGAGCTATACGGCCGGGCCATGGAGATCGACCCCTCCGAGCCCGCTCCCATCCACGCTTCCCGGACCATCTATGAAAAGCGGGAGGACTGGGCCCAGGTAGTCAAGCTGCTCTTCCGGCAGGAGCAGATAGAAGAAGAGATAGACAAGAAGCTCCCCCTTCTGACCCGGGCGGGGAACCTCTACGAGGTCAACCTTGAAGACGAGGACTCCGCAGTAGGCTCTTACGAGCGGGCCCTGGCTTTGCAAGGCGACTACCTGCCCGCTGCAGAGCCGCTCTCGGAGATCTATTACAAGAACAGGGCGTGGGACCGGGCCAAGCCGCTTTTCGAGGTCCGCACGGAATTCTTGGAGGACAAGGAGCCCGCGGTTGCCACAGAGGTGTGGTACAAGTCGGGCTGGTGCGCGGAGCAGGTCGGAGAGGTCGAAGCGGCCATGTCCCGCTACCACTCCTCGGTGGACCTTATCGAGTACCGGCCGTCGCTGGAGAGGCTCTCCGAGCTTTACACCGGGCAGGAGAACTGGGAGCAGGCTTCGGACTTAACCGAGAGGCTCCTGGCGGTTGTCCGCGAGGCCGAGGACAACGAAGCTGCCTTTAAGCTCCTTCACCGCAAGGGACACATCGAGGACAACAGGGGCCGGCTCGAAGAGGCTGCAACAGCCTATGAACAGGCCCTGGAGCTGAAGCCCGGCGACTATGAGACCCTGAAGCTTGTCATCGATTTGTATCTTCGCACCGAACAGTGGAACAAGTCCCTGGGTGCTTATGACCAGCTTATAAGAAGCGCTCCTTCCAAGGCGGATGCAGCCGAGGGACTGGTAGGCAAGGGCAAAGTCCTCGAAGACCACATCAAGGAGGACAAGAGCGCGCTTGCCCATTTCCAGAAAGCGGTGGAGATAGCTTCCGACCACCTGGTGGGCTGGACTCGCGTCGCCGGCATCCATTTCAGGCAGCAGTCCTGGCCGGAGGCGGAGCAGGCATATCAGAAGCTTCTCAACCTGGAGAAAGACCAGGAGAAGCTTATCGACCATCATTACCACCTGGGCAGGGTCTACAAGGAAGGCATAAGCGACCTTGGCCGGGCCCGCGAGCAGTTCGAGTCGGCGCTTCGTATAAACGAGGTCCATATACCGTCCATGCAGGCCCTTCTCGACATCTACCTGGAGCAGGAGGAGTGGCAGCAGTTTATTGATACCTCGGAGAAGTTCGTCCGCCTGGTTCCCGAACAAGAGCAGGAGTCGCTGGCACCCACCTTCCTGAAGATGGGACAGGTGTACCGGGACCACACCGATAATAACGAGCGGGCCGTCATCCACTTTCAGAAGGCAATCAAGATGAACCCCGACGACCAGGAAGCAAGGTCCGAGCTCGCTTCCTTGTACCTGTCCGATCCCAAGTTCATTGACCAGGCAAAGATGGAAAACCGGAACCTGCTTCGCATGGACCCTTTCCGCGCCCGGACCTATCGCGACCTGGTCACCATATACAAGTCGCAGGAACACTACGACGCCATGTTCCACTTCTACTGGTTCCTCAATCTCTTCGGCGAGCTCGACTACGAAGAGGAGATGTTCTACGAGGCCAACCTGGGCAAGGTGAAGATGAAAAGCAAGCGGTCCCTGCCGCAGGTGGAGAGGGAGGGACAACTGCTCCACCCCGACGAAAGAGGACCGTTGCGGGACATGCTCATGGTCATGGGAGATTACCTCGGCAAGGTATTGCCTATAAAACCCGAGAGCTTCGGGGCAAAAAAATCCAACCGGCTTTCCGCAGAGTCGGAGTCATCCGTAAAAGAGCTGGCAGCGGAACTGGCGGTCAACCTCGGACTCGATGACCTGGATATATATCTGGTGCCCGAGAAAAAAGAGCCCACCGTGATATACACCACCCCGCCTTCGTTGATAGTCAACACGGAGTGGTTCATTGCATTCAACGAGACGGAGCAGCGCTTTATAATGGGAAAGCTGATCGAGAACGCAGTGGACAAGCACTCCATCTTATATCATAACCCGCCCGAGAAAGTGCACCAGGTTCTGTGTATGCTGGCCATGAGCGTGTATCCCGAGCTTGACCTCGAGCTTGCCGGAGTATCCAGGGACGAGATCGAAAAGCAGAAGAAGACGCTTCGAAAGCTGGTTCCCCGCAAAGGGCGGACCGAGGTCGAGCACGCTGCCGAGCGTTTTACCCAGGAAACTGCCAACGTCGACCCCCAAAAGTGGAGGAAGGCAATGGAGCATACCGAAAACAGGGCGGGGCTTTTGGTCTGCGGAGACGTGTTCAAGGCATTTGACGCCATGGTAAAGACCGACAGCAGGTATCAAAACGTAAAATATGACCAGCTTGAAGATAAAATGGCAATCTGGTCCAAGGACGAAGACATGATCGAGCTTTTGGACTTCTCGGTCTCCGATCCCTACTTCAGGCTGCGGAGCAGGCTTGGGGTCTCCATCGTCTGAGAAAATGAAAGCCTCCCCCCAAACCCAAAAAGCCTTCTATATAATTACAGCAGCGGCGCTCCTTTTCGCTGCACTCGCTGTCTACAGCCCCGCGGGGACCATGTCTTTTATCTTCGATGACAAAGTAACCATCATAAAAAACCGCAAAATCCAGTCCGGGTCCTTTGTACAGGCCATTTCCGAGAATCCTTTCCGATCACTGGTCAACATTACCTTCGCTCTCCAGGCGGATTGGCACCGCCCCGGCGAGCCGGGAAGGGTCGTCGACCATGATGCCTTCCATAATTTCCTGAAGCTGGAGCGGGAAAACGATAAAAGGATGCAGTACTACTTCACCGATCCCGTAACCGGCAAATCCGGGAGGGTCCTGCCCGACATGAAGAGAGGCTACATCTATCCCCTGCCCCGGGCATGGCCCTTTCGGCTTTTCAACCTGGCTGTCCATGCCGTGTCCTCGTTGCTCCTCGGAATGGTGGTCTTTAGACTGCGTCCCCAAAAAAGCGCCGCCTTCCTCGCTGCCGCGGCATTCCTGCTCCATCCCCTGGCAACGGAAAGCGTGAACTATATTACCGCCCGGTTCGATCTCATGGCGTTTGCGTTCTCCCTCGCCGCGGTTTACTTCCATCTCCTTGCGGATGACAGGCCCTCGTGCGACTGGATCGCGGCAGCGTTCTTTGTCCTCGCCCTCGGTTGCAAAGAGTCCGCGGCAAGCCTGCCCGTTGCCGTCCTTCTGCTCGACGCCGCCCGCGGCAGGCCGCAACACCGGGTGTTGTTCGGCCTAGCCCTGAGCGCGATATATGTTGTTCTAAGACTCCAGTGGATGATAGTGCTCGACAACCCCGCCATGGACAAGCTTGCCTGGCCGGCGTATGTCATGGTCGAACAGCGCGTGTTCTGGATGTATCTTGCCAAGTGCGTCTACCCCCTTCATCTCAACTTCGAGTACAACATCGAACCGAGAACCGCAGTGGACGTCGTGTTCTGTGCGGTTCACTTCGCCTTGCTGCTCTACTCGTTGCAACTTCTGGTTTTGAAGTTCACAACCGGCAAGTACCGAAATAAAAAAAACCGTAATAAGAGGGAAAGAAAGCTCGGGGGACCGGCGTATCAAATCATAATGATCCTCTCCATGGCCTGGGTCCTGGTCTGTCCTACACTGCTCGTTCCCCTCGCGGATACCGCCCGCGAGCACCGGGCATATCCGCTTGTCGCAATGTTCGCAGGAGCACTCTTCGCAGGGGTCCTCCCCGCGATCGCGGAAAACTTAAAACAAAAAAAAGCCGTGCCCGCCGCAGCAATCATTATCATCCTCTTGTTCGCTTTGCAGAGCTTTTCCAGAAACCGCGACTGGAAAAACAAGCTCACCCTGCTCCGGGACAGCATGAGGAAGTCGCCGGAGAAGTCGCGGGTCATCTATAACTACGCCAACGAGCTTAAGTGGCGCGGCAGGTTCTCCGAGGCCCTGTTCTGGTACAAGCGGCACCAGGAGAAAGAGACCGCCCGGGAAGACACCAGGCGCATGATCAAGATGCTGGAGAAAAGGCTTGACAGATAAGTCTTCATCTTCTTCTCAGGTAGGCCACAGCGAGCATGAGGGCGAAGAACACCCCAAGCATGGCGTGGAACCACCAGCCGATGCCGAAGCTTATCGGCTCAAAAGTCAACTCGATCTTTTCATCGTCCGCGTCCAGGAACACTCCCTGCAAAACCCCGTCGGTCCGGTAAACGCGCTTTTCTTCATTGTCCGACCGGGCCCTCCAGCCCGGATAATAAAGGTTCGAGACAACCGCGAAGCAGCGGTCCGGGCAGCGGACTTGAAAGGAAAGCCTCCCCGGTCCTTCCTCGATGGCGCTGACTTGCGCCTCCGACAGTCTCCGGGGGGGCGAGCTTATCGAACGCACCCAGGCGGTCACGGCAGGGTCTTTCCTGACCAGGCGCCGCACCGTGCTTTCCAGGCCCTTGCCGCGAGCAAGCTGCGTCACGCTGAATACCCGGGCCATGGCGTCCCCGTTCTCGTAAACCCGGAACTCCCGGTCATATACTTCATTAAGTCCGTGTTCGGAAAGTCCCGGCGAGTTGGGAGGCAAAACGCGGGGCACGCTCCAGAGGGCGTAGTCGCATTTGGAAGAATCCTGTGGGCCGGGCAATGCGGCCAGCATGAGCGAGCCATGGCCGCTCTCTCTCCAGTTAAAGGGAACCCAGCCCTTGTCCCGCTTGGGATCGAGATGCCTGGCGAAAATAAGCCCGGAGCGGTTCCCATCTGCTTTCCAGGCGGCCATGAACACCCCGTCGTGAAGAGGACACTCGATTGATTTCTCCATTATGGCTGCCTGCGCGGAGGCGTCCCCCCTTAGGGTGTCCGCGTCAAGGGAAAGCTCGATGCGAGAAGGAGAGTGGGATATGACCGCCTGCCGGAAGCTTCCGTTAACGGTGATCTCGGCGGGGACCACGTAATTGGATGCAGGTGCGATGATCGCGGTCCTGGTCGCAGCATCTAAAAAAGACCTTGTCCCCGGCCTGCCGTAGGAAAGCACATAGCGCACGTTAAGGAGGTCCAGGAGACCGTCCGTGGTGTTCTCCCATTCCAGGTCGAAGTAGAACTTGCCGTTTTCGAGAAAACCCTGCATCATCTCCCCGTGAGTGTACCAGTGGTTTACCCTGCTCAGGAAAAGCACGTAGTCCCTTACATACACCGGGCTCTGGTCGCGGATGTCGGAAAGCCCGTAAAGGCCGGCAAGGTTGGGATGGATGATCCTCTGGTCGAGTCCCCATATCCGGAACGGGCCCGCTTCTCTGTTTTCCATGTAACGCGCGGCGCGCGGCTCGGCCAGGTTGAAGGCCGCGGGACCGAAGAGGGGCCGGACAAGGTTGAAGTAAAACACAAGCTCGAGACCCGCAGCAATGATTACAGCGACTGCCAGGATATGGGTCTTTCGCGCAGGATACTTTTTCCAGAGAATGACGGCAGCCCCCATAATGATGACGGCTGCTGCCGCTGCTCCGGCCATTCCCGCCAGCACTGTGTTCGAGGCCAGGACATGTTCGCGGAAGATAAAGACGTGGCTTGCAAACCATGCCACTATTAAAGCGGCAATAACCAATGCCTGCTTCCGGGCCCGGGGATTTACAAGCAGCATCTCGAGCCCGATGCCCCCCAGCATGGCCGCGGCATGGGCCAGGTACGGCTGGGTGTACCTGAAGTTCTGAAAGCCACGGATAAAGGGCAGATGATAGAGAAGGTTAAAAGGCGGGACCCCGAATATCATGCCCGCGAAAAGAAGGGCCGCTCCCGCGTAAAAGAGGCCCGGAGCAGGTATCCTCTTCTGCCTTAACAGCGCCAGTATTGCGAGGACAAAGGTCACGCCCCCGATATACGCGGGAATAAGGGTAAGCTGCTCCAGATTTTCCAAAGACAGGTTGGGTGTGCTGGACATCCAGTAATCGAACACCGGGGTCACCAGCCCCACCGCGGAATGCACCGGGATATGTAGCTGTCCGAGCTCGGGGGGATGGAAGTTCCAGCTCCGGCCGAAGTACTCCATAAAAGGAAGCACGCTTTCCAGATCCATGAGCACGCCGCAGAGGTCCATGGCCAAGACAAGGAAAACGGGCTCCAGGATTCTCCGGACAGGGTTGTGCTTGTTTCGCGGCTGGTTGTACTCGATTAGGATGTAGTAGACGCTGATATACGCCATTGCGAAAAAGGTGCTTTCCGGGTTGTTGTCCATGAAGCTGCCCGTGAACACGACCGCTGCGAAGTAGAACATGGACCGCCGTCGCGCAAACCTGGTAAAACAGAGCATGACCAGTGGAAACCACAAGACCACGTTGATGCCCGGAAGGTTGTGGAACTCCCGGAAGTAGCCGCAGAGCATGTAAGAGATTGCAGCGAAAACAGAGCCCGGAAATCCCAGCGGAAGCTCGCGGGCCAGAAAGAAGCAGAAAAGACCGGCGCAGAAAAACCGCAGCAGGATGTAAATCTCCCATCCCGCCGTGGAGTCGAAAAGATAGGGGATGATCTTAAGCGGAAAGTCGCCGATCCCGAAGCTCGGTGACACGTGAGGCGCGCCGAAGCCGCGGGTTGCGTCCCAAAGAGGAAAGAAGCCCGACTGAAAAGCGTCAATCAATACCTTGTCGCCGGGATAAAACGTATAGATGCCCACCGGGTCCCAGACGACCTCGGGGAAAAGCAGCCGGCCAGAAAGATAATGGCCGCTCACCGCCAGAAAAAGAAAGCCGCAAAGAACCAGAGAAGCGTAAACAACATCCTTAAAGGAGGCGCCACAGGAAGATGCCGGGTCATGGAAGGCAGGTTTTTCCGATTGCATCTTTTCCATTATAACCCTAAAACTTGCAGCTTCGATAACACCCGCTCTCGAAGTTACCAACGACATTTGTTATAATAACCTTCATCGTTGTATAAATGACTTATAAAAGCATCCCCGGATGTGAAAAAATCCGCTTTCTCAAAAACAAGGAATTACCGGACCAGCGACATGAAAACAGAGAAAAAAAAGATAGCAGCCGCAATCTCAGCGGTGAACCAGTACCTGGAAGAAGAACAAGCGGAACAAGCGTTGCCAAAGCCGGCGCCTCTCCCGGTGCCGTCTATATGGGCCCTCTCCGGCAGACAGGAGATAATGACGGGACGGGCAATGGTGACCTCCGGCCTCTTCAAGCATTAGCTGTTAACCGGCAGCAGGGCTGAGCAAGCCCCGAGTTCCGGCAAGGCGAGTACGTTTTTCTCCAGTTCCTTGAAAAGGAGGATATTATAATGGCCAAGAAGTCCGCTCCCAGCCGTAAGTCAACGGCCAGGAAAACGGGATCGAAGAGCACGAAGAAATCACCGGACAAAAAATCTACTCTCAGGATCATGGACACGACCTTGCGGGACGGCCACCAGAGTCTTCTGGCCACCCGTTTCCGCACGGAGGACATGATACCCATCCTGGAGCTCATGAACCAAGCCGGCTTTGCAGCCATGGAGGTGTGGGGAGGGGCCACGTTTGACGTGACCACCCGGTACTTGAACGAGGACCCATGGGAGAGGCTGGCCACCATCAAGCGCCGGCTGCCGGACACCCCCTTGCAGATGCTTCTCCGCGGGCAGAACCTGGTTGGATACCGCCATTATGCAGACGACGTGGTAGAGGCGTTCGTGGAAAAGGCCGCGGACACTGGTATCGACATCTTTCGGGTTTTTGACGCGTTGAATGACGAGCGGAACATGCAAAAGAGCTATGAAGCCATAAAGCGAACCGGCAAGAGCATCCAGGGGACCATCTGTTACAGTCTTACTCAAAGGCGGCTGGGCGGTCCCATCTACAACCTGGATTATTACCGGGACAAGGCCCGCACGCTCGAAGACATGGGCGCGGACTCGCTTTGCCTAAAGGACATGGCGGGCATTCTTTCCCCTTATGACGCCTATGAGCTGGTGAGCGCCCTGAAGTCGGAGGTGGGCATACCAATCCAGCTCCATACCCACTACACCTCGGGCATGGCCTCAATGAGCTGCCTGAAAGCAGTGGAGGCGGGCGTGGACATCATCGATTGCGCGCTCTCGCCGCTGGCGCTCCGTACCAGCCAGCCAGCAATCGAGCCCATTCTCTCGGCGCTATCAGGTACCGACCGCGACCCCGGTCTCGACCTGAAACTGCTCAAGCAATGCGGAGACTACCTGGAAAAGATCGGGACCAAGTACCGCGACTTCCTGGATATCTCGAAAATGGCATGCATTGACGCGGGAGTGCTCATCCACCAAATCCCCGGCGGAATGCGGTCCAACCTGACCAGCCAGCTCCGCGAAGCCGACGCACTCGACCGACTGGAAGAGGTCTTCGAGGAACTCCCCCAAACCAGGAAAGACCTGGGACACCCGCCACTGGTGACACCCTCAAGCCAGATAGTGGGAACTCAAGCGGTCATGAACGTCCTCTTCGGAAGATATAAACAGGTCACCGAGCCGGTAAAGGACTATCTGGCAGGGCTCTACGGAAAGCCTCCGGGAAAGGTAGACCCCGAAGTGCGAAAACACTGCCTCAAGGGACACAAGTATCAAAAGCCCATTACCAGGAGACCCGCCGACCTGCTGGAGCCGGAGCTGCCCGCGGCACGAGAGGCGGTTAAAGACATGACCACCGACATTGGCGACGTCCTCATATATGCACTGTACCCCTCCACCGGCCACAAGTACCTGAAGTGGAAACACGGGGTCGAGCCGCCACCGGAGGAAGTGAAACCCAAGACACTGGAAGAGGCCAACAAAGAGCTAGAGCTCATGGAAAAAGCACGCAAAGGTCTCCTGGTGGAGCCTCCCCAAAAAGAGCCGCCACCCAAAAGCTCGGAAACCAGGACATTCAACGTGTTCGTGGATGGCGAGTACTTCCAGGTGGAAGTGGACCCCGCAGGAAATGTAGTCGGCGCAGCAGAAAAAGAGCAAGCAACTTCAGCGAAGCAGTCCACCGCGACTGCTACCGCTTCTTCATCAAAACCCGCTTCACAGACCAAGCAGCAAAAGCCCTACCCTGCCCCTGCAAAAAAAACGCCCGAACCTCCGGCGTCAGCCGGCGCGGTCACCGCTCCCATGCCGGGCATCATCATCGAGTACCGCGTCAATGAGGGTGACAATGTAAAAGAAGACGACGTACTCCTTATCCTGGAGGCAATGAAGATGCAAAACGAAATCAAGGCCAAGACCTCCGGAAAGGTCAAAAAACTCGCCTGCAACGAGGGCGACAGAGTGGGCAAAGGAGACCTCCTCCTGGAGATAGGCTGAAGAATTCTACTGTCCATAACCATCGGCATCTCCGCTTGTCCGCCGTTTGCAAAAACACGATTGGCGGTGAATAAAGACTCGGGGGCGCTCCCCACAATATGGCCCATCTCATTGCAAGATGATCTAAAACCTGAGTTTTCTATAACTCCATAAGGATCTTCTCCAACCCTGCAAAGCGGACCAAATCAATTTATCTGAGCACGGCGCAGTCAATCATGGAAAGACTCAACTGGGCGAAAGAGCCGGTGGAGGCCCGTCATCGCGAGTTCGGTTTGTCTGCCGCTGCGCTTCAGACCGCGCAGGAGATCGGTCTGTGCGATCTATTAAAGGAGCACATCAAATACAAGTGCGTGCGGGAAGTGATGGGACAGGAGTGCGCGCTGGTGGTGACTTACAATGAAAAGCTTGCCGTAAAGCAGGAGCATTCGTTGAGAAACGGAATGGAGAAGCTGAAGGCCAAGGCGCTGGAGAAGTGGCAAAGCTACAAGAGGAGGCCCCGGCAGGTTCCGGCGGGAGTGTTGACGATGCTCCGGCAGAGTCGTTACGGCAAGTATCTCCGGGTCGAGTTGAGGGGCGGTGAGCTGTATTTTTCCGAGACGGAGGCGGTGGATGAGCAGCGCAAGAGGTTCGGCAAGAACCTTCTTTTTGCCGGCGACCCTGATGCCGAAGCCGGCTGGATCATCGAAAGCTACAAGTCCAAGGAGCGCATTGAAGACGCTTTCAAGCTCATCAAGGACCCGGACCTGGTCCGCTGGCGGCCCAGCCGACACTGGACCGACACCAAGATTCGAGCTGATGGCTTTTGCTGCGTGATGGCGCTGGCCCTGATCCGGGTGATGCAGCTCAAGGCGAAGGTTTAGGGCTTACGGATGAGCGCTTCGGTGTTGAAGGAGGAGTTGATTGATTTGCAGGAGGTGGTAATGATCTACGATGATAAAACGGCACAGAGACCAAAATAACCGGCCGCAGCAAGGTCCAAGAGAAACTTTGGCGGCTTTTTGATCTGGGAGCCATGGAAAGGCTTTTAACCATACACGAACGGCCGTATAATGTCTAATGATTCTAAAAAGTTGCAAGTCGAGATGAGGACTGGATAGAAAACTCAGGTAAAAAAACAGTACAGCTCGGTGAAGACAGAAAGCCTAAACTCGGGCTAGCCTGGATTCCGCTCGTCACGACCCCAGTGCCCCCGACCGGTGCGACATGCCTTGGACATATTAAAGGGAGGCCCTTTTCGGGCCTCCCTTTCATTGGGTAAGGTCCAATCCTTCAGGATATGAATTTCAGGAATCAGTCGCAGTCGTCATTAATGGTTTCGAGGTGCTTGGCGTCATCAATCTTCCATACGTCAACGGGCGAATCATTATCCACGTTTCCGCAGGCCGCTGCTGTAAACGCCAGTCTCTCTACCCCCACAGCGCCAGGAGCAGCTTGGCAGTCTGCGGGTACCCCGCCTTTCATGCCACTGGTCTGGATACTGTTAGCTCCGATCCAATAGGTGTATATGTTTTCTCCCTCGGTGTCGAAACCGATTCTACCGAATTGGTCGCTGTAGGTGTTGTTATCACCGTGATACAGCTCCTGGTTGGTAAAGACGGCGGCCAGATTTGTCTTTGCTTCCGACTGTTTGGCCTTACACATCATTTTCATGAAGTCGGGTATAGCCAGCGCAGCCAAGATGCCGATGATCGCCACGACGATCATAAGCTCAATCAGTGTAAAACCTTTTTTGTTTTTCATCTTCCAATCTCCTTTCCTGGTCTAAAATTTCTTTTCTTAATTAGGTGTTTTTCGGACCTCTACCCCTGAAAAATTGCCGTCATTATGTTTTCCCCCGGTCTTCAATCACCTCCTTTGCAATCTTAATGAATTGCTTATGATTCACTTTTATGCAATGAATATGCCTTTAATCCAGCATGATGATCTGCATTTATCCCGAATCATAACCTTTTGATTTGAATAAACTTTCAGGCAAAACTTCAGACGCCTTGCCCCTTTTAAAAAGCACTCTTTAGTATGCAGTTCCGGATGTTGCCCCCTGCCGTTACTTTGCATGACGTATTTTGTCACAGGTAATGGATTAAAGCCCTATCATCATTTTTCTGCGTATTGACTTTCTATTCTCTTTTTAAATGCGTCCATGCTGGCAGTGCACATTGAAGCCAATAAGCCGTGCTCGAGGGTGGGAACCATTCGCAGAGCCGCTCTCGACATCAGGCTCATGCTTCTGATGTCTTCGGTAGTTCCGTTAAATATCAGGCATTTAGTATTGTTGTCCTGGGGAACAAACCTCCAGTAGCCCTCGGTGGGACCTCCCCTGTCCCGCTCGATACTCCAGCTTATCCGTCGGGGCGGCTCCAGGTTGTACTCGATCTCTTTTTCCGATTTCAGGTTGAGCTCCCACAGCTTGATGTTAAGAAAACTTTGTACCACCGGTCCGTTTTCGCCCTGTTTGATGACCTCGGCCTCCCTTATGCCCGGCAGGTATTCGTCATACTTGCCGAAATCGGACACCACCTTGAAGGCATGCTCGCAGGGAGAGTCCACCAGTGTTCCCGCGGTCACGTACACGGTAGGCCCTTCTTCCAGGACCAGTATTTTACCCTTCTTTGCCATGAGCCGCAGTGAGCGGGGGTCGTCCTTTAGTATCTGTTCGATGTCCCTCTTCTCCTCCAAGGGGTCAAGCTCCTTGCCGAACCTTTTTTCCGCCTCCTTTTTCATGGCGCGGACCACCATGGTCGCTGTGCACACATTGGTCATGAGCTCGAAGGTGGGCTCCCGCTGGTACAGCTTCTTAAGCTCCTCCTGCCGCGGCAGGGAGTAGACCGAATAGAAGGCCATGGTTCTCTGGTTTTCGTCCGCGGGTATGGTCCTCCAGAATCCGGAGTTTATCTCGAACTCTCCGGAAGCATGAGCCCAGTCGGTCCGCAAAGGCGGCCGGTGATAGTGATATACCGAGTACTCTACGGAAAGCCAACTGAACAGTATCTCGATGTTAAAGGTGACCTCGTAGAGATTGTCCATGGCGGAGACCTGCTTCACCACTGCCCCGTCGGTCATGGGGACCACTTCCGGGTAGCTCTCGAAATCGGTGGCCGTGCTGAAGACCTTCTCGACGGGCGCGTCAACCATTACGCCGGCTGCTGCAATCCAGGGAATGTCTCCCGGCGGGTCGTCGTTCATGGTCACCACCTGGCCGCGCGCCAGAAGACTCGCCAGGGTCTCGGCCTTTGCTCCCTCCGGCAAGACCTCCTGGTTCCAGGTGACCTTGAAGACGTCGCGGAGCTCAGCCCTGCTGGAGGGCGGAGGGGTCCGCTCCCCTGCGAGGACAATTACCGAGACGGCAAAGACCGGAACACAAATCAGAAGCACAATTACGCGCCGCATGTCACTACCTCCGATTTCATGATGATCGAATCATACTAGGACATGGCGAGATCGTCAAGAGCAAGCGACCGAGCGGTTTTTCTCTTGACCCATTTGTCGGGATGATTACGGTTAATGTACTATGCGAATGACCAGGTTACCGGAGAACGTGATCGAGGATTTTTCTTGGCGGGACAAATCGATGGTTTTTGCAGACCGTGAAGAGGCGGGCCGCGTTCTTGCTTCTCATTTGTCCGGACTCGATCTTGACAGTCCGCTGGTTTTGGCCATTCCCTGCGGGGGTGTTCCTGTTGCCGCCCGGGTTTGCGCTGATATTGGTTGGGAATTTGACCTTGTCCTTGTCCGCAAGCTGCAAGTTCCGGGCAACACCGAGGCCGGCTTCGGAGCTTGTACGACCGAAGGTCCGGTTTTTTTAAACCACGACCTGGTGGAAAGCATCGGTCTTAGCCCTTCGCAGATACAGGAGGCTGAAGAGAAGACCCGCAGCGAGCTCCGCCGGCGGGAGCTGGCTTTCCGAGCGGGCCGTGCCTTGCCCGAGATAAGCGAGAGGCACGTTGTTCTGGTTGACGACGGCCTGGCGTCCGGGTACACCATGCACGCCGCAATCGCGTGGGCAAAGGAGCGCGGATGTAAAAGCGTCACTGTTTGTGCGCCCACTGCCCATCTTTCCACTGCCGCCCGGCTGGCCCGCAGCTCGGATTTCCTGGTCTGCCCGAACATCCGCGGCGGCTTCAGCTTTGCAGTGGCTGACGCCTACCATAACTGGCACGACCTGTCCGACGATGACGTGCTCCACATCCTGGAGGAGATGGATCAGGGGTGATCTTCCCGGCCTGTAGAGCCTCTTGCAAAAAGAGTTAAAGAGAAGGTGGGAGAGACCTCCCTGTCTGCGTGCGGACACGCACAGGCAGGCAGGTCTCGATGATCGCGAGCCGCCTGCCTGTGCCGGACACGGAAGACAGGGAGCTCGCTCCCACCATCTAAAGCCTTCCTTACCACCTCGATAATCAGACTCTTGCAAGAGGCTCTGTAAACTCGAGAGCATCTGCGTCCATAACAGTAAGGAACAGGTCCACGCTTCCGGTCCAGGGCTTAACCATTGATCCCTCGGTCTGGCCGGACACGAACACCACGTCGTCGGACACTGCCACCGAATAGCTCAAATCGATCTGTCCGGTTCCCGGTTAGTGTCATGGAAGATCTTGCAAGCGGATTATATTATCATAGTCGTTATGATATCATATAACTTTCGGTCGGCGGCAAGTACCGTTTATGCTGGTCAGCCGTGTCGGCTTGTTTAATTCTTTTAGAAGATGAAGATAATGAAGGAAAGCTGGAAGAGAAGGTGGGTTTATATCCTCCTTTGTGCTGCTGTTCTGGCTGCGTTTTGTGGCGGCTACGGGTCGATGATGCACCTTTCGGGCCATGCCTGGAAGCTGAACTATGCGGTGGTCGAGCCGGGAAAGCTGTTACGTTCGGCCCAGCCCGCTCCCGCGGACCTGTCCATTATCAAGCGCGAGCACGGTTTGGGGACCATCTTAAGCCTGCGCAACAAGGAGGAAGAGACGGTCATTGATTGGGCGAAGGAGCACGACGTCAAGGTGGTGGTTCTGAAGATGAACGCCGACGTTCCGCCCACGAAAGGACAGGCGGGGCTCTTTTTCGATATGATGAAGGGGGAAACCGTGGACTTTCGCGATTACGGGGACACGGTAAGAAAGAGCTACAATGTTACCGGTAAAAAGGCCGGGTTTCCTTTTCCGGTTTTGATCCACTGCGCGCACGGTTCGGACCGGGCCGGGATAATGGTGGCCTCGTACAGGATGGCTTTTCAGGGCTGGAGCGCCGAAAAAACCAAAAAGGAGATGCTCCGACATCTTCACTTTCCGTTTGCACACCCGCGCCAGTTCGAGTTCATCGACAAGATGTCTAAAAGCATAACCCCTTGTTACGGAAGCCAAGCTCCCGCTTGCGGAAAGCCTTCACCTTGAGCTGATAGTTTATCTTTCAGGGGTACAATACGATATACGGGCCGTACTGAAGCCCTCGCCGGTGCGGTAAAGGAAAAGGCCGGATTGCTTAAACAGGGAAAAAATCGGCAGAAGTAAAAACAAAAAGGGCAGGGAAAGCCCCGCCCGAAGGATTGTAGCACTGCCTGTATCAAAAATGATAGATCAGAGAGACAATGCCCATAAATTCCTGCACGTCGGTTTCCGCGCCCACTCCCTGGATGCGCTCGCCCTTGACGTCCGTGGCCCAGCGATACTGGAGCGCCGCGTCAACCACCATGTTCTTGTAGACCAGGCCTCCTCCGAGCGCGGCTCCGTAGAACTCGTTGACCTCCTCCTGGAGCGGCTCGGGGTCATAGAAGACCCCCCCGCGGGCCACCACGATGTACTTGGGCAGAAGCCAGATGTACTCCGCTCCGGCGCGTACCTGCCATACGTCCTCGATGTCCGCGGTCTGGTCGTTGCCCGCCAAAAGGTTCAAGTCTCCGTCGTCGGTATCCAGCTCGAACTCGGACCAGCGAATGGTATAGGCGTCCACTGCAAAGCTTAAACGATCGGAGTAGCGGTAGGCCACGCCCACGCCGTAAGAGTCGGGCCAGATGAGCTTCTGGTCTTCTTCAAAGTGGGTCTCGTCCTTAAAGTTGTTGGTGGGGCTTTCCGGGAAGTAGTTGGCTGTCTCCATGTCCGAGGTAAACTCCACGTCAGCCTCCCACGCCGACTTGTACACCGCGCCGATGGTGAAGTTCTGAATCTTGTAATGGACTCCGGCCACGTAGTTTATGCCCGATATCACGTACTCCTCTTCGATCTCCGTCCAGGAGCGGACCGGCCCCGAGAAGGTGTCCTCGGTGCTCTCGACCTGCCAGCGCTGCTCCCAGCCGTTACCGGAGTCCTCGACCCCCCAGAAGTTGACCGCAAAGCCCATAGACAAGGCCGGCGTTATCTGGATGGAGTAAGCCGGCGTGACCGTGGTCAGCGCCCCCACCTGCTCGATGTGCCTGGTCTCGTTAAAGGAGTTTCCTGTGACGTTCACTCCGGTTGCGGTGTACTCCAGGTCCCGGTCGAACTCGAAAAGCCGCTGATAGTTCAGGCTCACCGCCATGTTCATCTCGCTTATGTTGAAGGGATAGACAATCGAGGCGTAGTTTATGTTGGCCACCGAGCGGAGCCTGCTTTCCGAGTCCGCTTCATAGCCGGAGAAGTCGGTGTCCTCCTGCCGGGTGTGGTAGGACATGACTACCGAGGCCTCGGGTTTTACAAGCTGGACCAGGCCCGCGGGGTTCCAGTTGGCGGCAGTGGCGTCGTCGGACACTGCAATGAAAGCCCCGCCCCAGCCGATGGCCCGGCCGCCGGAGCCCACCGGGTTGGGGGTCGACGCAAACGGGACCCGCTGGTATCTCTGCTGAGCAAAGGCCGGCCCGGCCATAATAATCAGCACTGCCGCGGCTGCAACAGCGGCCGTCAATGTCTTCATTCCTTTTCTCCTGCTTGTTACTGCAATCATGGCATGTCCTCTCTTCTTCCGGGTCGGGTCACGGCGCTGCCGGATGTTCGGTCATAGAGGTCACCGGGTCCATGGTCGGACACGTTGTGCTGCCGTCGCACATGTTGGCCTCCAGGTCAAGGGTATGGTCTCCACCGTCTTCAAAGGCGTAGAAAGTCCTTCCGTTCTTGTCCACGTAAAGAGGTAAAGCCTCGCCCGCAGGTATGTTCTCCGCGGGAAGGCTTATCGAAGTGATTTCCCCCTCGTCGGTTACTTCAACCGTGGGATAAGGAGCAAGAGAAAACGAGGAGGCGTCCTTGTTCTCGATGTAAAGTAAAAGCCAGCTGTCATAAGTGGGAATACTGCTCGCTTCTATTTCTTCAAAGCTGTCCCCCGTCCGGATGTGGCCCATCACAAAGGGAGAGTAATCGCGGGGGTAAGAAGGGTTAACCGCACTGTAAGTCCCTCCCGTCCAATAACTTACTTCGAAGCTGGCGGAGTTGTTCAACTGGTCCCATCCGTAATAGGGTGCGCGGCTTTGAATGAGATAGATGGAAAACGTGGTTACCGGAGGCACAACTCCGTCAAGTACGCCTCCGTTCAATCCCCCTTTCTGGTTGAGATCATCGTTCTGGATTTTTAAAGGCGCGAGGTCTGCGGAGGAGCCGGCCGCCAGGTTGGCGGAGAGGTAAGCCTGGTCCGGGGTATAGGCCGGGCATCCGCTTCCGGCGCTGTCGCACTCGCCGGAGCTCATGTCGGTGGTCCCGTCCGCAGTGTCGAGAGCATAGTAGGTGCTGCCGTTTTCCGCAATATACAATACCAGGCTTTTGCCTGCCGATATGTTTGTAGGGGGCAGCTCCACTTGCAGATCGGCACCGTTGATTCTCAGGTAGAGCCATTGCACGGTGGAGGAAAGATCATAAGGCATGACTGGATAAATCTTCAACAGTGCAATATACCGTGGCCTGGTGAGGTTCCGGTAATCGCTGTAGGGTGGACCGGTCTCGATACCGGCGGCCACAATGTCGAGGTCGTGGACCTCGGTTGTCAGGTTGCCGGATATGCCCTGAGCAGGGTCCAGGGTGTTGCCGGTGACCAGGAGCGGACAGGGGCTGGGGGTATAGCCGGGCGGCGTATCGCCGGTGGTAAAGGTGATGGTCTCGGAGAGCGTGGAGCCGTCCGCCATCACCAGGTCGTCGAGTACAAGCTCGTAGGCGGTGTTGGGAGACAGGTCGCAAACGCTCTGGAAAAATACGCCCAGCGGACATTTGCCGGTGGTCAGGATATCGCAGGCCTGTTTATCGAACCCGCCCACCGAGCCTTCTACTGTGCTTCCTCCCTGCACGCGGAGGCAGACCGTGTCGTTGGTCAGACCGACCGGGTCTATCATGGCCCCCACGTAATAGGATATGGCCTCGGTTAGAGACACGTTCTGCTCGCCGTCTCTTATCATCTGGTCGAAGAATTTCTCGTGCGGCTCAATGGAATCGTCCATTTCCGGCTGCTCGCACGAGAACAGCAATAATGCCGAAAAGGCCAAACAGACCACGGTCATCAAAGCCAGAGTTCTTTTCATGACAGCTCTCCTTGTCTCGATATGCAAAAACCGGTGCGTAACTAGTGCCTGTTGCGACACGGAGGTCTTGACGGCTTTTGCGGCGCTACCTTGGAGTACGGCAGCCTGCCTGTGCGTTCCGCACGCAGACAGGCTTGCTGTCCGCTTTTTCCGCCGGGAAGCTTGCTTCCCGGAGAGGCTCTCCACAAGAGGCACACATTTTACGAGGCGTCTTTTTTGCAACGGGAACTAATTATCTCCTGCCCTGTTTGATTCGCTCTTAAAATATTACTATAACTTTCA